>JAOTYK010000021.1 GCA_029861955.1 Acidobacteriota bacterium | reverse complement strand
GTCGCAGGCGTCGCCAAGCGTGTCGCTGTCCGTGTCGGTCTGAGCGACGTTGGATGTTGTCGGACAGTTGTCCACATCCCCGCAGACCGTATCTCCATCAATGTCGTTGTTGGCGTCGTTGGGGCAGGTGTCGCAGGCGTCGCCAAGCGTGTCGCTGTCCGTGTCGGTCTGAGCGACGTTGGATGTTGTCGGACAGTTGTCCACGTCGCCACAGACGGTGTCACCATCGATGTCGTTGTTGGCATCGTTGGGACAGGTGTCGCAGACGTCGCCCAGCGTGTCGCTGTCGGTGTCGGTCTGACTGACGTTCGATGTCGTTGGGCAGTTGTCCACGTCACCGCAGACCGTGTCGCCATCGATGTCGTTGTTTTCGTCGTTGGGACAGGTGTCGCAGGCGTCGCCCAGCGTGTCGCTGTCGGTGTCGGCCTGGCCGACGTTGGACGTCGTCGGACAGTTATCCACGTCACCGCAGATCGTGTCACCATCGATGTCGTTGTTGGCATCGTTGGGGCAGGTGTCGCAGGCGTCGCCCAGCGTGTCGCTGTCGGTGTCGGTCTGACTGACGTTCGATGTCGTTGGGCAGTTGTCCACGTCGCCACAGACCGTGTCACCATCGATGTCGTTGTTGGCGTCGTTGGGGCAGGTGTCGCAGGCGTCGCCCAGGGTGTCGCTATCGGTGTCAGTCTGACTGACATTCGACGTAGTCGGGCAGTTGTCCACGTCACCGCAGATCGTGTCACCGTCGATGTCGTTGTTGGCGTCGTTGGGACAGGTGTCGCAGGCGTCGCCCAGCGTGTCGCTGTCGGTGTCGGTCTGCGGTGTGTTCGCCGTCGTTGGGCAGTTGTCCACATCGCCGCAGATCGTGTCGCCATCGATATCGTTGTTGGCATCGTTGGGGCAGGTGTCGCAGGCGTCGCCCAGCGTGTCGCTGTCGGTGTCGGTCTGACTGACGTTCGATGTCGTTGGGCAGTTGTCCACGTCGCCACAGACGGTGTCACCATCGATGTCGTTGTTGGCATCGTTGGGGCAGGTGTCGCAGGCATCGCCCAGGGTGTCGCTGTCCGTGTCGACCTGGCCGACGTTGGACGTCGTCGGGCAGTTGTCCACGTCACCGCAGACCGTGTCACCATCAATGTCGTTGTTGGCGTCGTTGGGACAGGTGTCGCAGACGTCGCCCAGCGTGTCGCTGTCGGTGTCGGTCTGCGGTGTGTTGGCCGTCGTTGGGCAGTTGTCCACATCGCCGCAGATCGTGTCGCCATCGATGTCGTTGTTGGCATCGTTGGGGCAGGTGTCGCAGGCGTCGCCAAGCGTGTCGCTGTCCGTGTCGGTCTGAGCGACGTTGGATGTTGTCGGACAGTTGTCCACATCCCCGCAGACCGTATCTCCATCAATGTCGTTGTTGGCATCGTTGGGGCAAGCGTCGCAGGCGTCACCGATCGTGTCGCTGTCGCCATCGGTCTGTGAGACGTTGGAGACCGTCGGGCAGTTGTCGACATCGCCGCAAAGGCCGTCGGAGTCCTCATCGTTCCCCGGGTCGTTGGGGCAGGCGTCGCAGACATCGCCCAGCCCGTCGCTATCCCCATCCGCCTGACCGGGATTGCCGATGGCGGGGCAGTTGTCCACATCGCCGCAGAGACCATCGCTGTCGATATCGTCGTCGGCGTCGTTGGGGCACGGGTCGCAGACGTCGCCAGCGCCGTCGCTGTCGGAATCGGTCTGTGGGGTGTTGGCGTTCGTCGGACAGTTGTCCACATCGCCGCACACGCCATCGGCGTCGACATCGTTGGCCGCGTCGTTGGGGCAGCTGTCGCAGACGTCACCGATCAGGTCGCCGTCCCCATCTTCCTGGCCCGGGTTGGCGTTCAGCGGGCAGTTGTCGTCGCAATTGGTGGTGACACCGTCGGGGCACGGGTTGTCGCCGGCGGTTCCACTAAAGTCACCGTCGTTGAAGATACCGTCGCTGTCGTCGTCGGGGGGGGGCGGCAACTCGTACTCGAACGCGCCGAGGTCGACGACCGCCGACTCGTCACCGATGCCGTCCTGCACACGTGGATTGCCATCCAGATCGATGGCGCCGGCCACCGTGTTGTCACCCTCGTCGATGACGGGGCTGGCAGCGCTGAGATGGAGATCTCGGGTTGCCAGATTGAAATCGACGAACAACGGATCCAACGAGATGTTGTTGTCGGACCCGATGTAGTCGCCATCGACCTTATCGAGTCCGATGTTGTCGGGAGTATTCCCGAACAGATCGTTGTAACGAATCTCGGGGTCCGAGGAGCCCGAGATCGCGATACCGCCACCGTCATTCGGTGTAGCCGTGTTGAAGACGATGATGTTGTTGATGAAGCTGGTTTCGGAGCCCGGATCGTTGGCCGGCCCGATGGCTGCCCCGCCACCGAATTCCGCCGTGTTGTCCGTCAGCGTGTTGTTGTGGAACTCGGCTGCGGACGTTCCGACGTAGACACCTCCGCCGAGGAAACCACCGACGTTCTGATCGAACACGTTGGAGTCAAACAGACCCTGAGTCGGGAAGTAAGTCGACCCCGAGTAGATCGTGCCGAGGAACAGCCCGCCACCTCGATCCGCGGCCTCGTTGTCGACGATGACGTTGCGGGAGATGTTGGGTCCCATTCCGGGGACCAGCCCATAACTGACGATGCCTCCACCGAGGGCGATCTGGTGGTTCCGTGAGATGTCGCCGGACTTGTTCTGACGGATCGTGTTGTCGGTGACAACGGCCTCGACGTTCTGGCCGATGTAGAGCCCTCCAGCCCAGGAGTAGGAGATGTTGTTCTGGTTCTGGCCCTGGGGCGAATTGGCGCTGTTGTCCTCGATCAGGTTGTAGGTGACCACCGGGTTGGTCGGGGTGGCATAGCTGGAGCCAAACAGATAGACGCCGCCGCCGAAGAAGTACTTGGTGCCGCCGTGGCTGAGATCGTTGGTGACGATCTCGTTGTTTGTGATGATCGGCGAACTGTCAAAGACGAAGACGCCGGCGCCTGTCACCGCGTTCGGAGGCGTTCCCGCACCGAAGTCGCGGAACAGGCCGTCCCCTCCGGTGATACGGAATCCCTCAAGGCGGTCGGTTGCCAATGTCCCCGAACCGAAGACGACGGCGGAGCAGGTCAGGTTGATCGTGCTGGGCAAGCAGTCGGACTGACGGATGCAGGGACGCCCGGTGGCGTCGATGGTCGTCACCGCCGGGCCGTCGGTCGAGACGACACTCACGCCTCCCAACATCCGGATCGACTCGAGGTAGGTACCCGGTCGCACCATGACGGTGCCGCCGGCAACACGAATCGCGCAGACCCCTTCCTGGATCTCGCAGTAAGGGGAGCCGGACGAACCATCCCCCGAGCCCGGGCAGGCGTCGTCGTCGACGTAGACCGTCGTCTGGGCCGATGCCACAAGGCAACAGCCCAAAAGCATCATGGCCAGTGGCAGCCACCGACCGGGGAGCGACCGCTGCAACAATATTCCCCTTTGACCCCAGCGCCGTGCCGACGCGGGGGACGCCAGTTCGTCAGAAACTCAGAGAGATATACGCGGTGAATCCGCAGCGAACAATCCCGTTCCTGTCAATTCTTGATCAGAAAAACGAGGATCCGAGAAGTGAGGGTTGGGGGATAGGGGACGGAAAGGCCGAGAATACCCTGCGTGTAATAGAAATATAAGCTTTATTCGCCTTCGTAGGTCGCGATCTGCTCCCGCAACTCCGAGATCTGGTCATCCAGGGACCGATCCTCGATCAGGTCCAACTGCTGCCGGGCCAACGGATACTCGCCACGTCGGTAGAAGCTGTACGCCAGCTTCAGGCGGAGGGCGTCCCGTTCGGCAGGATCGGACTCGTCGTCGGTCACCAACAGCACCGGGTCGGCGGAGAACGAGCGGAGCAGTTCCATGTTGCCCCACAGCGTGGGGGCGCCCAGGGCCTTCGGTGCCGAGAACTCCACCCGGGCGTTGTCGTCGGTGTTGCGCGGCGCGTCGATGACCAGGCGATCGATCTCCTCGGGACCCATCCGCAACATCGCCAGCACGTCACTGGGACGACGGATCTCCGCGCGCCCCATACTCATGCGCACCGTCAGGTCGCCCATGCGACCTTCGATCTCGTCCAGGTCCAGATCGATGGGTTCCTGGGCACCCAACAGAATCAGGTCCACGCCTCCGTAGGTCTCGAACATGACGATGTGGGGAAAGGACTTGCGAAACGCCGCGACGATCGAGCGGAGATCCTCCGGTGGCAGATAGTAGTTCTGAATCCACTGGGCGAAGATCCCACCGGGCCGAACCCGTGTCTTCGCCATCTCGAAGAAGTCCTCGGTAAACAAATTCGCGGCGACGGTCATCCAAGGATTGGACGGTTCGGAGATCAGAACGTCATACGTCTGCGACGAGAACTCCAGTTCGTTCCGTGCGTCATTGACGGAGATGTCGACCCGCTCGTCCTCCAGGACGTGGTCGTTGTGTTCGGCGAACAGCTCGGCCGCCGGGATCATCTTCTTCTCGACTTCCACCACCCGGATAGACTCCACCTCGTGGGCCGCAGCCGCTCCGACGGTGATGCCACTGGCGAGACCGATGATCATCACGTCCTTCGGGTCGTCGTGGATCAGGAGCGGAAGGTGGGCACACATGATCTGAGTCTCCACATCGCTCGACGTGGAGGCCTCGATCTTGCCGTTGACCGAGAGGTAGCGGTTTCCGTAGTCCGGCTGTTCCGCCACGAAGACCGAGGCGGTATAGCCCTCTTCTGCGTAGAGCGTGACGTTGTTCGTGTGGATCGCCTTGAGAAACTGGTCCCAGGAGTCCTTCGGTGTCTCGCCCTCGATGTCGAAGAGGTTCATGTAGACCCCGCTGTTCATCAAGCGGGTATCCCAGCCGGGCCGCATGAACGCCATCACCACCGCCAGGACGATCATGCCGCCGATCAGGACCGGCCGCCGCCGCCGGGTGACTGCGATGGCCATCACAATCCCCAAGAGCATCTCGATCACCGCCACCGCGATGACGGTGTTGAGCACGCCCAGTGTCGGGATCAGGATGAACCCGGCCATGCCGGCGCCCAGGATCGTGCCGACCGTGTTGCTGGCGTAGACGGTTCCCACCGATCCGGAAACGCCCTTCAACTCCCGGGCGTGGATCTGCAGCATCGTCGGGAAGATGCCACCGAGGGCCAGGGTCGCCGGGAACATGATCAACAGCCCCAGCACGAACTGCACGAAGAACCAGCGCCCCGGAGTCATGTCGATGCCGCTGAAGAAGACCCACGCAAAGAGTCGTGGGAGTTGTGGAAAGAGGAACGCAGTCGCCCAGGCCAGAAGACCGGCGGACCCCAGCAGCAGCGCCAGCAGCGTCCCGGGATCGACGTCCGGTCGCTTCCTGAGGTAGCGCGAGAACCAGGCGCTACCGACGGCAAGCCCCACAAGAAACGCCAGGAGCATCAGCGAGAACGCGTAGACCGAGCTTCCCATGACGAGCGCCAGCACGCGGGTCCAGGCGACCTCAAGTACCAGCGCGCCGAACCCCGAGACCGCGAACGCGACCAGGGCCAACTTCACACGCCCCGACGTGATGGATTCACGGCGGGTCTTGGTCGAAGCTGATCGCGGGTCCTCGACGGGCTTCGGCGCCGGCCGGGAGACGACGATCGCAACGACGCCCAGGGCCAGGTTGGTCGCCGCCGTTGCGTAGAGCGTCGCCTGCATGCCGATGTTGGGGATCGCCAGGAAGCCGGCCACGAAGACACCGCAGACGGCGCCGAAGGTATTGATGGCGTAGAGCCCGCCGACCTTGCCTCCGATCGTATCGGGGTCGTCGGCGACCTGTCGTGCGAGAACCGGAAGACTGGCACCCATCAGAACGGTCGGTGGGAGAAGGACGATCGCGATCCCGACGAATTTGGCAAGACTGAGAACGACGAAGGAGTCGGCGGCGCCGGCATCCCAGATCACCTGGTAGATCGGCGAGAGACTACGGAATAGAAACGGAACGATCAGGGCGTAGATCCCGATCCCGATCTCAAGCCAGCCATAGACCGCCAACGGGTGTGATCGTGACCCGGAGAATTTACGTCCTGCGACGAAGGCCCCTAACGCAAGACCGGCCATGAACGTCGACAGCACCGTACTGGTCGCAAACTGGGTGGACCCGAAGATCAGGATCAGCTGGCGCAGCCACAGCACCTGGTAGACCAGCGACGTCGCGCCCGAAAGGAGGAACAACGCGAACATTGCCAGCAGCAGGTTTGCTCGATGGGTCTGGGGCAAGACAAAACTCCTCGTGCGGAACCCGGATAAGATACCAATTCTCTCGGGAAGTGCCGCCCAAATGAAAACCGCCACCCCGGAGGATGGCGGCATCAGGGACCCGGCCTGGCGAGGCAGATCAGTCGGGGTTGGTCTCGGTCACGCCGCCCTTGCCCTTGCCTTTACCCTTGGCCTTGGTGAAGGGGTCGAACGGCGGGGCATCGCCGTCGGAGTCTTCCGTCGAGTAATTCCGAGTCTCGACGATCAATTCGCTGGAGAAGATCTCAAAGAATCGCTTCGATCGGTCGGCATCGAAGACGCGGTCGGGGTTGCGCGTCGTCACGGAGATGCCGACGGCGCGAGAGAGCGCGACCACATCGTTCTCCGTCAGCGCGCTCTCGAGTCGGATGTCACGAGGGATGCGGATGCCATTGGCGGTTAGCGCGTTGATGGCCGAAACGGCGTCGACACTCTGGTGTCCGCGGTTCCTCGCCAATTCCTGGACAAAATCCCCGACCGTGACGCTCTGGCCGGCAAGGGCGGGGGAGAGGGTCAAGCCGAGCAGTGCGGCCACAATGATGGCGCAGCTCAGAACGGCGCGACGGTTGTTCGAAAACATCTCAATCCTCCTGGAGTGGGAATCATCAGCGTTGCTGCTTTCCCATATACGCTCTATCAGTATTTTCTGCAGGTCAGAAAAGGAAAACCGCCACCCCCATCGGGGTGGCGGCTCCGAAAGCTTTGTTTTTTTGGGAGGCTTATTCCGGCTCGGTGGGGGTCATACCGCCCTTGCCCTTGCCTTTGTTCTTGCCCTTGCCCTTGGAGAACGGATCAAACGGAGGACCACTGTTACCGTTACCCGGTCCGCTTCCTTCGCCCGGGTTCTCGCCGGTGGAGTGGGTCGTCTGGGTTCCAGCGCCCAGCTCTACGGTGAAGCTCTGGAGGAATCGGTTGACCTGGTCCGTGTTGAAATCACGATCCGGTCGGCTGGTCGTGACGTTGAGACCCATCGAGCGCGAGATCGCGGCGACGGTGCCTTCGGTCAGGTTGGCACCGAGATCCAGGTCCTTCGGGAGGTTCACTCCGACGGCGGCCAGGGAATCGGTGGCGATGATGGCATCGGTTGCATTCAGGTTCTTGGCTCTGGCAAGTTCTTGGACGAACTTACCGACAGTGATGCTGTTGGCCGCGAGGGCCGGCATCGCGAACGCGACTACCATCGCAAACGCGATAGCCACCGCACTCAGACGTCTCACTCTGTTCATGAACTATGACCTCCCCGTTCAGTCTACTAACTAATCTACTAACTAAAAGGTTACCTCGTCGGTTCGGCGAAGTTACGTAGATATACGGTAATCCCAAATGTCGTCAAGTGCATTTCGCCGGGATCTAGCGCCCGATTCTTGCCCAAGTCCCTATTCGCTCGGGCGCAACTGACGGCCGGGGGTTCGCATCTCCACGTACCTAACCAGACCTAGGAGCGCGGGCAATATACGTTGAATCACAGTCCCTGCCCACGCAAAAAAAGGGCCACCGGCGAGATAATCGCCAGTGGCCCCGAGGTACCTTTTAATTTATTATGCTTATTCAGGCTCGGTCGGGGTGGTGTGCCCTTTGCCCTTGCCTTTGCTCTTGCCGTTACCCTTGCTGAAAGGGTCAAAAGCCGGGGTACCGGAAGCAGCGACGGCTCCGCCACCACCCGAGAATCCGATCTCCTCTTCGAAGGATCGGAAGTACCGGTTGACCTGGGCGCGCGTGAAGTTGGCGCTAGGTCGGCTGGTGTTCACATTCAGGCCGAGGCTCTGAGAGATTCGAGCTACGTCGCCCTCAGTCAACTGACCGTTCATGTTCAAGTCGGCCGGCAGGGTGATTCCTGCAGCGGCCAACGCGTCCACAGCGATGCTGGCATCGGTGGCGTTCAGGTTTTTTGCCTTCGCGATGGCCTGCACAAAGCCACCGACGGTGATCTCTCCAGCAGCCATAGCCGGCATGGCCAACGCCACCACCAACGCCAGTGCGACGCCGAGGTGTGAAAGCTTCGTCTTCAAAGTGACCTCCCCCCCATTGCGGGATCTCGATAAACCGTTCATTTTCATTGGTAAACAATCATAAATCTAAACCGCGTGTCGTCAAGCATACGCCTCGACGTGGGTTGATATACGATCACCGCAGGAAATCGTCAAGAGGCGGAAATGGCCGATTTCGTCATCGGGCCAAATTACAGGGTTTACCTATAATAATCAAATCACGTTTTGATCGCCCAGACCGCCGCCATGACCTCTCCCGCGCCGGCGGCGTAGAGCGCTCGAGCGCCGTTCGCCAGAGTGGTTCCCGTCGTCACCACATCGTCAATCAAGAGCACACGATCCCCTGAAAGCGGGCGTCGGCGGGCGTAGAGGTGGGGTCCGCTCCCCAGCCGGGATCCTCGATCCAGCCGCTTGAACGCCAGAGGTGAAGCCAGCGATCGACGAAGGATCCGGCGATCCAGCGGGACATCGATTCGACGGGCGACCTGCCGGGCGATCCTCTCGGCGGGGGAGAACCCTCTACGCAGATCGACCCACGGATGAGACGGCACCGGGACGACCCGGTCGAAGGTGCCGGCCGAGCTGCGCCAGGCGGCGACTCGGGCCGCCACCTGGAGACCCAGGTCGTCCAGCAACTCACGTCTGGGCTCGAGTTTTCCCTGAAGTAGCAAGCTCCGGGCGGCGTCCTCATAGAGGACACACGCAAGAAGCGGTGGGCGATCCCCGTCCCGGGCAGAACAGCGACCGCAGAGGGCCGCCGTCGGGTCGGAGGGGCGTTCTATGGGCGGGAGCTCCAGGCCGCAGACGTGACATCCGACAGGGGAGACAGACGTCGGGGAGGTCCAGCATTTCAGGCAACTGCCGTGGGCGGCGTGCCACCCTAGCACGGCTCCACAGCTCCCGCAGTCGGTGGGTAGCAGGAGGTCCACGAGGATTTCCAGGGGACGTCGTCGTCGACGCAGGTTGCCGACGTTCGGGATGGCACTCAGCACGGTCGGCCCCGGGAGGCGGGACGTTACTTGACTAGTTACCGGCGGTGTAGATCGGCGCAGGCGCCAGCCCCAACTCTTCCAGTGGAATCTCTTCGCGGAAGTTGACCTCGATGCCGTTCCACTCCCCACAGTTGTGGCAGCGCTCGGACCATTCGACGTGGGAGGAGGCGCAGAATCCGCAGGCATATTCCAGCTGGACCAGATCCAGATCCTTGATCACCTTGCGGTACTCGGTCACGGCACGCTCGTGATTCTGTCGACGTTCGTGGATCCGACCTAGCAAGAAGTGAAGGGTCGGAGCGTAGGACGACAGCCCCTGCAACCCTTCGAGGGTCGACAACGCATCGTCCAACATCTCCAATCGGAAGTAGAGCTTACCCAGATAGAACCGAGGCAGCGTGTCCTTCGACGCCTTGACGATGCAGCGTTTGAGGGACTCGATGGCCGCCAGCGGCTGCTCCCGCTGTAGGTAGTGCTCTTCCAACCGAGTGATGAAGATCGGGGAGCCGGTGGCCTCAAATCCCGCATACCATGCTTTGATCCCGTCGGACTCCTGCCCGCTCTCCATCAGGGCTTCCCCCAGCTTGGCGTGGGCCGGGATGAAATTGTCATGGTCCTTGACCAGGCGTCGCAGCCGCGCGATGGCCTCACGGCTCTTTCCGCCTCGGACCTGCTCGGCCGCCAATTCGTACTGCAGGCCGATCCCGAACCGGCGATCTTGCTCGTCGCCGGGGGCCAGCTTGACCACCCGTTCATGGGCCTCGAGGGCCTGGGCCCACCCGTCTTCCTTGACGTGAAGCGCTCGTAGTTTTCGCCAGGCGGCGACGGTGTTCTTGTTGACGCCGATGATCTTGCCGAGCTCGACACGGGCCCGGTGGATATCCCCCTTGGCCTCGAAATCGTCGACCAACGCGTAGAGCGGTCGGGTGTTGTCTTCCTTGATCAGATGCGCCTTGCGGTGGAACTCGATGGCGTCTTCATACTTGCCCTGGGCCCGTAAGACATCGCCCAGCTTGATCAGCGTGTTGAAGTGTCGGCTGTCCCGTTCGAGGACCGCGCGGAAGTGGCCCAGCGCCTCATCCTCTCGACCCTCGAGGACGGCCACCAGCGCCTTCGAGTATTCCTCCTCGATCTCGTCGGTCTTGCGACCGGCCTTCCGCAACCGGGAGCTCTCGATCATCCGACCGATCTCCCGGGACATGCCCACGACGAAGGTCCCGACGACTCCGATGGCGAAGGCGATGGCGATGACCGCCAGTACGGGTGTGGTGCGCCCCCCCCAGATCCGGAGTTCCTGGTCCAGGAGTACCTCGCTGTTCATGGCAAACAGCGACATCAACGCCAGGAGCGCAGTAAACAACGCCAGGATAAGAATGACGGAACGTACGCTCATGATCTGGGAGCCAGAAAATCCTCGTAAACCCTTAGCAATGAAACAGTAATTCAGGCCGACAAGGGCGTCAAGGACCGACGTCTAGGCCTTGTGGTACGGCAGTCCTCGCTGGAGGCTCAGAGCCCGATAGAGTTGTTCGGCCAGCACCACCCGCGCCAGCTCATGGGGAAATGTCAGGGGTGACAGGGACCAGACCAGATGCGATCGCTCCAGCACGTCGTCGTGGAGTCCCGTCGGGCCGCCGATGACGAACACACCGCGGGGGCGACACCAGCCCGGCAACTCGCGGGCCAGCTGTTCGGTGTCTCGGAGCGTCCCGGCGGGGTGGAGGGCGATCACCCGATCACGGGCGTCAAGGGTGGCAAGCAGCGACCGCGCCTCTCGTTGACGGACGTGGGCGTCGCTGTACTTCGAGCCGAGTCTCTCTTCGGGGACCCACCGGCAGTCCCAGGGCACACCCAACTGCCTTACCCGCTCCGCGTAGCGGTCGTGCAGGCGACCCGCTTCGACGTCCTTCGGCTTGCCGACGGAGAGGAGCTGGATCTTCAAGCGGGAGGTGTCGCTCGGCTGGGATCCAGGGGATCCGGGGGCAGCTCGACCGACGGCGCGTCGCCCCAGAGTCGCTCGATCCGATAGAACCGACGCTTCTCTTCATGGAAGACGTGCACCACGATGTCGATGTAGTCCATCAGGATCCACTCGGCCTGTAGGCGCCCCTCGACATGCTTGGGTTTGACGGAGAGGTTCGTCCGGAGACGATCTTCGATGGTCTCGGCGATCGCCTTGACCTGTCGGTCCGACGAACCGTGGCAGATGACAAAGTAGTCCGTCACATCGCTCAGACCCCGGAGATCCAGGATCAGCAACTCGCCGGCCTGTCGTTCCCGGGCGGCGGCGATACATTCCGTGAGTTCTGCTGGGAGGTCACCGGTCGAGGACGGCTTTTCGGAATAGAGCATCTGCTCCGAAATATACCGGGCTACCGCAGGCGGCACAAGCGCGTCGATGTCGTGACCCCGCTGGCAACGGAGGCGAATCTCGCGACTGGCAACCTCGGCGGGCTCGATCGGCAGCAGGAAGACACGCCCGCCTTGACCCAGGGCGTCCGGTACCCCGTCGATCCGATGGACCCGCCGACGCAACATCTCGGGCAGCCCATCCACCGTCGCTGGGATGCCTTGCCGTTCGGCGACGACGATGTCGAATTCATCGATCAGCGACTCCCACTCCCTCCAGCGGGGCAGGTCGATCAGGGAATCGAAGCCCGCCAGAAACACGGGATTCTCGTCGGGGTACGCGGCTCGTGCGTGGCGCATCGTCTCGATCGTGAAACCGACACCGTCGTGTTCGAGTTCCAGGGTTCCAACCTCGAGGCCATCGATGTCGCCCAGCGCCGAAGTCAACATCGCCAGACGATGGTCCACTGGCGTCAGGTCCGCGAACGGCTTGTGCGGTGGGCGGGCGGCGAGCATGAACACCACCCGGGATAGCCCAAGGCGCTCACGCATTCGCGATGCCAACCCGAGATGCCCGTGATGCGGAGGGTCGAAACAGCCACCGAAGATGCCGACGACCGGCTTCATACCGTGGGATCCGCGGCACGCAGCTCGTCGAGTCGCTCACCGACACGGTGTTTCAGTTGATCGAGTCCGTCACCACGAACCGACGACACCGCCAGGAACGGTAAGCCGTGCTCCGTCGCCCACGCCTCGACCCGCTGCTGGGTCTCTCCGTCGGCCAGCGAGTCGGTCTTGGTCAGCACGATCATCTCGGGTTTCTTTGCCAACTCCGCCGAGTAGTGTCGCAGTTCGTCACGGATGGCGACGATGCCGTCGATGGGATCTCGCTCGTAGCCGGTGCCGTCTACCAGATGTAGAAGGAGACGGCAGCGTTCGACGTGACGCAGAAATCGGATGCCCAGTCCCGCGCCGGTGTGGGCGCCTTCGATCAGTCCCGGGATGTCCGCCACGACGAACGACCGGTACCCCCCACGATCGACTACGCCAAGATTCGGTTCCAATGTCGTGAATGGGTAGTCGGCGATCTTCGGTCGTGCAGCCGAGATTCGCGAGATCAGCGTGGACTTGCCGGCGTTGGGGAATCCGATGAGGCCCACGTCGGCCAGCAGTTTCAGTTCCAATCGAAACGTCGACTCGAGACCCGGGAAGCCGGGCTCCCAACGTGTCGGCGCGCGATGGGTCGCCGTCTTGAACTTCGCATTCCCACGGCCGCCGTCGCCACCGCGCGCGGCGCAGAATCGCTGCCCCGGTTCGGTCAGATCGGCGAGAGACTGAACGCCGTCGACATCGAGAACCTGGGTTCCCACCGGCACCTTGAGGATCAGGTCGTGTGCGGAACGTCCGGTCTTGTCGGACCCCTGTCCGTGCTGACCGCGTTCCGCCCGGTGCTCTCGTTTGAAGCGGTAGGCCAGGAGTGTGGAAGTATCGAGATCGGCTTCCAGCCAGATCGAACCGCCGCTTCCGCCGTCGCCACCGTTGGGGCCACCATGCTCGACGTATTTTTCCCGCCGGAACGAACAGCAGCCGTTTCCGCCGTCGCCGCCCCGAAGGGTGACCGTGACTTCATCGACGAACATGGAAGGGGATGCCTACGCCGCGCAAATCGAGGCGCGACTTGCCGTCAATCGACGGGATCGACCCGAACGAATCGGCCGCGACGGCCTCGGGACTCGAACTCGACCCGCCCGTTGATCAGTGCGAAGAGTGTGTCGTCCTTGCCGCGCCCGACGTTGAGACCCGGCTTGATGGGCGTCCCACGCTGACGGACGATGATGGTGCCGCCGTGAACCAGTTCGCCTGCGAAACGCTTGACGCCCAACCGCTTGGACTGGGAGTCGCGCCCGTTTCTGGAACTACCACCTGCTTTTTTATGAGCCATTGCTTCGCCTATCCGTCGATCGATTCGATCTTGACGGCCGTGTAGTTCTGACGGTGTCCGGCACGCTTGCGGTTTGAATTCTGTCGCGGCTTGTAGGTGTAGATGTGGATCTTCTTATGTCGGCCGTGTTCGACGATGGATCCACGCACCGTAGCTGCGTCGACCGTGGGACTTCCGACACGGGTGTCGTCGCCAGCGTCGCCTTCACTTCCGCCCAGCATCAGGACGCGATCGAAGACTATCTCACCGCCGACGTCGCCAGGCAGCGTATCCAGCTTGACCACGTCGCCGACATGGACACGCACTTGTTTCCCGCCCGTTTCGATCACCGCAAACATGATGAGACTCTCCCGTACCCGACAAAGGGAGGCACTATAGACAGGCGCCCCAGGGGTGTCAAGAGACGGGGAAGCGACAGGAAATCAGCGACTTTTGAGGTCCATCAGCACCTGTTTGACGACCCCCTTGAGGGTGTTGAAGACGCCGTTGCCATTGGTGGCCACGGCCTCGAAGATCGGCTCGTTATTCAGCCTGAGGGCTTTTCCCATCTCCTCGGCGCTGACCGCCGTCGGGAGATCTCGCTTGTTCAGCTGGAGGACGTAGGGCACCTTCTCGAGATCGTAGCCGTGCTGACTCAGGTTACCTCTAAGGTTGTCGATGGCCTCGAGATTGGCATCCATACGCATCTCCTGTGAATCTGCGACGAAGACCACACCGTCGACCCCCTTGAGGATCAGCTTCCGGGAGGCATCGTAGAAGACCTGCCCGGGGACGGTGTAGAGGTGAAATCGTGTTCTGAATCCGCGAATCGTCCCCAATTCGATGGGTAGGAAATCGAAGAAGAGGGTCCGATCGGTCTCCGTGGCCAGGGAGATCAGCTTGCCCTTGGCGTCGGTGCGGGTCTTGGCGTGGATCCACTGAATATTGGTGGTCTTGCCACACAGGCCGGGGCCGTAATAGACGATCTTGCAGTTGATCTCTCTGGCGGCGTAGTTAATAAACGTCATTGTATTCGTGCCCGCATGCTAACCGAATAATGCGTCAATATCGTCATCGGTAATCTCTGAAAACGACTCTTGGCTGCTTCCGACGCCGGCCGACTCCTGCTGATCCCGCCCGAGGACCTCTCCGACCGCGGTCGCGAGGGTCTCGGCGTGCTGGCTGACCCGCAGGCGCACCAGGCCCAGGGAGGACCGTTCGTCGAAGATCAGCAGCAAGATCATCTTCTCGGCGATCAGGCTGATATGCAGGTTGTCCTTCTCGCCTTCGTGGTACAGGGTCGTGAAGGAGCCCTCGCCGATCATCTCTGCCAGCCCCTCGGTCGCCGCGACGTTTCCCGCCGTCAGGGACGCCAGGGCCGTCGGGTCTAGCGTCTCCACTTCGCCGACCGAGGCCAGCTGCTGGCCGTTCTTGTCGATGAGGAAGATAAAGCGGGCGTTGGAGACCTCTCGAAGTTCATCGAGAAGATCGACAAATGTCGTGTGATCCTCTTCATGGATCACCAGATTGGAGCCGGACATGCACACCCCATCCTGGCCACCAGTAATTAAAGTAATTTAAGCGGGTGGCCTCTTCAGTAATGTAGGGTCCGTCGCCGTCCAGGAGCAAGCCTAGAACCGGTTTCGCCCCTCGAAGGCCCGGCGGAGGGTCAGATCGTCGGTGTACTCCAGTTCGCTGCCCGCAGGGAGCCCCTGCGCCAGCCGAGAGACAACGATTTCACGAGAAGCCAGAAGACGGGCCAGATAGACCGCCGTCGCCTCGCCCTCGACGTTGGGGTTGGTCGCCAGAACGACTTCACGGATGGACTCGGACTCGAGCCGATCGATGAGCGGCTGGATATGAAGTTGCTCGGGACCGATGTCTCGTAGCGGGCTGAGCGCCCCACCGAGGACATGGTAGAGACCTCGGAAGGCGGAGGTCCGTTCGAATGCCAGGATGTTGGTGGGACCCTCGACGATGCAGAGGAGGCCGGCGTCCCGACCGGGGTCGGCACAGATCGGGCAGAGCGGATCCTCGGCGAGGTTGAAACAACGTTCGCAGTCACGGATCCGCTCGCGAAGCTCCCGAATGGTGGTCGAGAGGGCCAGCGCATCCTCCACCGGTGCCCTCAGGAGGTGAAACGCCAGACGCTGGGCCGTCTTGCGCCCCACACTCGGCAGCTTGCTGAGCTCTTCGATGACCCGTTCGATCGGGAACGCCAGATTCGCCACGTCGAGCCGCTAGCCCATCCCGGGCAGATTGAGACCGGGGGCCATGCCACGGGTCAGCGATGCGACTTCGTCGTCGACCTTGCGGCCCGCCTCGTTGACGGCGGCCACCACCAGATCTTCGAGGAGGTCCGGTTCGGAAGGATCGATGGCGTCCCGTGAGATCTTCAGGGTCAACAGTTCTTTCTTACCGTTCACGCTTGCGGTGACCATGCCACCGCCTGCGGCCCCCTCGACCTCGAGAGTTTCGATCTCCGTCTGTAAGCGTGTCTGCATCGCTTGCAGATCCTTCATCATTTTTCCAAGATTCATCGGGTCTCCTCCGTCTCGTCGATTCCACTCTCTTCGAGGTACGTAGGCGATTCCTCGAGAGGGCGGATGTCGACGATCTGTGCTCCAAATTCACGTAGCAGTTTGTGGACGGCCGGCTCCTTCTTTGCGGTCTGGATCAGTTCCTCGCGGGAGGGTTCGTCCGAGGTCGGCGTGGGATCCGCTCTCGGCAAGGGAGCCGTTGGGGTCGACGTTTCAGTCGCAGGTGCCGCGTCTCCGGCAGCGGCGGACGATGTAACCCGCCATTTGAGGGACGCGCCGAATCGGCGTTCACACATCCCGGCAATCCAGTCGGTGGTCTCGGCACTGCCCAGACGCCCCGCCAGCGCCGTCGGGCCGGCGAACTCGACTCGGGCAACGCCCTCCTCGAGCCGGAGTGTTGCGCCTTGCGCAAGCATCGCCCCGACTGCCGGTCGTTCGTCACGAATCGCCTGCAGAAGGGTCGCCTCATTCAGTGGCCGGACGGCTACGGGCTTTTTTTTTTCCGGCTCCCGTCTTGGCGGGCTGCCGGGGGCTGAGGCGCGTGCCGGGGGCGGTGTGGGGCGTTGGGGAGAGCCACCGATTGCGCCGGTCTCGAGGGACGCCAACACCTCCTCGATCGGTCGAACCGAGCCAAGACCGGCCAGTCGAATGAGCGCCGCCTCGAAGAGGAATCGCGGCCTTGATGATGTCTTGAGGCCGTGCTCGAGGTCGGCGACGATCTGAAAACTACGGTTGAGGTCGTCGATCGATAATCCGTCGGCGGCCTCAAGGAGTGCTGCAGCCTCGTCCGCGGCGCGGCTCAGTAACGGCGTTGCGTCATCCAGCGTGCGCATCAGCAGGAGATCTCGTAGCGTGGCGATCCACTCGCCCCAAAAATGAAGAAGGTCGTGACCCTCATCGACCAGCCCGTCGAGCACCGCAAGCATGGCGGCACCGTCGCGTTGCGCAAGTCCGCGAGTCAGATCCGTCAAGACGGCCGAGCGAACCCCGCCAAGGATTCGCAGCAGCGCATCGTCGTCGATCTCCGTTCCGCAAAACGCGAGAACCTGCTCTAGGGTGGAAAGCGAGTCCCGTACGGACCCTTCGCCCGCGCGGGCGATCCGGTCGAGCGCGGCATCGGAGATCGTGACCTTCTCGGCCTCGCAGATCCGTCGGAGATGTCCGACCATCTCCCGGACGTCGACACGTCGAAATTCGAATACCTGGCAGCGCGAGAGGATCGTCGGTAGGACCTTCTGGATCTCGGTCGTGGCGAGGATGAAAAGCACGTTGGGAGGCGGTTCTTCCAGGGTCTTGAGCAGCGCGTTGAACGCCGCCTTCGACAGCATGTGCGCCTCGTCGATGATGAGGATCTTGTAGCGATCGCGGGCAGGCGCGAACGAGATCACTTCCTGAAGTTCGCGAATGTTGTCGACGGAGGTCCGGCTGGCGGCGTCCAGTTCCAGCACGTCCATGCAGCGGCTGTCGGCGATCTCCTGACAGGGTGCACAGGTCCCACACGGAGTGCTGTTGGGTCCGCTTTCGCAGTTGAGGCACTTGGCCAGAATTCGAGCGGCCGTCGTCTTGCCCGTTCCTCGTAGACCGGAGAAGACGTAGGCGTGGGCCAGTCGGTCGAGTCGGATCGCGTTGGCGAGGGTCTGGGTGATCGCCGTCTGACCGACGATCTCGTCGAACGTCTGCGGTCGCCATTTCCGGGCTAGCACCTGGTAGATGGCTCGACCTCCCTCGCTACGTTGCGATTCGGCTGATGGGACCCAAGTGATCCTGCGGCACCTGTCACGACTCGCTTACCGTTGCTCCCTTCCGGGCCTGGCGGAGTTCACAAGATGACAGTGCACAGGGCTTGGGCCCCGCAATACGATTCTCGGCCAAGTGCCTGCCGGGGTCTCGGGGTCGATGTCGAGGTTGGCGGAGAGAGTGGGATTCGAACCCACGGTACGTTTCCGCACACACGCTTTCCAAGCGTGCTCCTTAAGCCACTCGGACATCTCTCCTCGTCGTCACCCCGTCGATCCGTCGACCCCCACAAGCACTGATCTGGCGAAACCGTGGCGGAGAGGGTGGGATTCGAACCCACGTGCCTCCTCACGAAGGCTAAGCGCTTTCGAGGCGCCCCCGTTATGGCCACTTCGGTACCTCTCCGATCTGGTTTCCCCAGTCTTCACGGACACTTACTCGGACGACTCCTGCCGACGCTGTCGGAAGAAGTCCTTCATGATGACGGCGATCTCTTCAGCGAGTACGCCGCCACGGACCTCGAACTGGTGGTTCAGGACCGCACCTTCATTTCTCAGACGCTCCAAACCGGCCAGCGACGACACCTTCGGGTCGGTGGCGCCGTAGACCAGGCGATCGATCCGAGCATGGATCGACGCACCCAGACACATCAGGCACGGCTCCACCGTACAGTACAAGGTGGTGCCGACCAGTCGGTAGTTTCCGACTCGACCGCCTGCCTGGCGCAGCGCGAGGATCTCCGCATGCGCCGATGGGTCGAGGCTGCTGATGGGGAGATTGTGAGCCGCCGCGAGGATCTCCGATCCCCGGGTGACCACCGCTCCCACCGGCACCTCACCGGCGTCACGGGCCAGCCTGGCCTGCTCGATCGCAAGCCGCATGAACCGCGAATCGTCGATCATCCGTCTGCCTGGTCGGACCGGAGGGACTCGAACCCCCGACCTACTGGTTCGTAGCCAGTCGCTCTATCCAGCTGAGCTACGGTCCGTCTGTTGGCACATGTTGCGGAAAATGAGTCTGAAACTGCCCCGTCCGGGCAAGGCGGGAGTCTACCACCCACCTAAGGGGGTGTCAACGAAACGGCGCTAAGCTACTGAATAATAACGACTTATGTGAAATTCCAGACTCCGCTCGCCGCCGGCTTGCCCGGGGCTGACCCTCGAACCTATATTGGAAACGCGATAACGCCGAAAACAACGACAGACCAGTCAACGCGGAGAATGCCGATGGTCAGCGAGAACGATAACGGACGCCGCTTTTTCACCACGTCCGAGGTCGCGCAGTATTGCGCCGTGACCAACGACGGCGTCCTCAAATGGATCAAATCCAACAAGCTGCGGGCGTTTTCGACACCAGGGGGACACTACCGGGTCTCCGCCGAGGACTTCCGTGCCTTCCTGGAGAAATTCGACATCCCCGTGGACGAGTCGTTCTTCCGTGGAACCCCCAAGGAGCGGACCGTTCTTATCGTGGACGACGAGCCGAATATCCGCGAGATCGTGCACCGTCTGCTCAAGGAACTGGATGCGGACCTGAAAGTCGAGGAGGCCGCCGACGGTTATGAGGCCGGGATCAAGATCGGTAGCCTCGAACCGGATCTGGTCATCATGGATGTGATGATGCCGCGCGTGGACGGGATCTCGCTCTGCAAGTCCATCCGCGAGAACCCCCGGTTCTCCCGAGTCAAGGTTCTTGCGATCACCGCATTCCCCGAGCAGGACAACGTCAAGAAGATGTACGACGCAGGCGCCGACCTATGTCTGATCAAGCCGTTGCAGTTCGAGCACTTCCGCCTGGAGGTGATTCGGCTCCTGAACGAGGCCGAACGGGGGCAGACCGCCGCGTCGCGCTAGACCTGCGAGTCGACGGTCAGCAGTCCGAGACGCAACATGTCTTCCAGGACCTTCTCGATATCGGTAAGGGCCCTCCGGCTCTCGACTCCGTACTTTTCGCAGAGTGACGATGCGATGGCGTCGATTTCTGTCTGGCCGTCACAGAGCAGATAGATGTCCCGGGCGGTTCCGTTCAGGACGTGGATCTCGTCCTGCTCCGAATCGTAGGCCAGGAATTCGTCGCCGAGATCCTTACACTGGAATCGGTCGTTCTTGCGAGGCTGTACACTGACCATCAAATTCTCCGGTCCAGGGGAATGTGCGGTGACAGCCTTCATGTTCCGACATTCCGTACCCCGAGGTCAACCACGAAGCACCGTTTGGATGGTACTTACCGTCTGGCCAAAATCGCCGACCTCCAGTTGGTAGCAGCGAACGTCGCGCAAAGCTCCGGCGACGTCCAGGAACAGACGAGCGAGCGAGCCGTTGTAGCGCTTCAGAAGGGCACCCGATCCTCGACGATTCAGGATCTCCTGACAGAGCGCGTCGGCAGCGACGCGCCGCGGAATGGCGGTTAGCCGTGGGTCACCGGCAAAACTCGGTCGGGTGGTGACTCGCTTTTCGGAGCGGACTTGAGGTCGGTCCAGAAGGGCGTTCAGCGCCGCCGTCGGGTATCGACGATGATCGAGTCCTAGTGTCCATTGTCCGGCTGTCGCCGTCACGACGGAGTCGGTTATTTCGATCCCGTCGACGCCCAGCAAGTCCTTTTCGAAACGGAGAGCATCACGGCCGTAGTATCCGATATCGACGGAAATCGGCTGGTCCGTGGCATTCCGATCGTTCAATAGGACGACTGTGCGCAGCGGTACCGGTTGTTTGACGACGGTGTCCTCACCAAGTAGTTCTCCGATATCAGCAATCTGCTTGCCAAATAGCGAGTGTTTGCTGCTCCGCGCGCGGCGGACGATGGCTTCGGGCACGGCGGCCTTTCCCTCCGGATAGAACGCGATAGCCCGAGGGAACGGAAGAACGACGCCTTTCGCCATATCCAGAGGTGCATAGTCGTCGCCGGTCAACCGGTAGCCGGATGCGGCGAGGGCCAGCGCCAGAGAACTCTTGCCGTGTCCCGAGGGGGCGGCGAGAAGGCAGGCGCCTTGGTCGTTGACGACACACGCGCCATGCAGGACCGCGTACTCGCTGACGCGGTCCATCGTTTGTTGCACGAACTCCTGGTAGAGCTGTTTGCCCTCGTGCCCCAGGATGGGTGTCGGCAGAACGACGCCCTCGACGGAGACGCGCGCGTCGGTCACCGAAATCGTCACCGTGTCCGGCCGATCCTCGGAGGATGTGGCGAACCGTCGGTACGCGTAGGCGATCGGATCGACCAGATCGGCAGGGCCTGTGATGCGAATATTGTGACCGAGAACGCAAAAGTCGTGCGTCGCTTTGACGGTCATCTGCCGGCTCCCAACAGTACGACCTTCACCGTCTTCAGGACGATCCACAGATCGAACAGCAGGTTGTTGTTCTTGATGTAGTAAAGGTCGTATTTCAGCTTTTCCTTGGCGTCATCGTCGGTTGACCCGTAACCGTATTCGACCTGGGCCCAACCCGTAATTCCGGGTCGCACCGTCTGCCGTAGCCCGTAGTACGGGATGCGTTCTTCCAGTTGCCGGACGAAATGGGCTCGCTCGGGGCGCGGCCCAACGAAACTCATCTCGCCCTTGAGCACGTTGAAGAGTTGTGGGAGTTCGTCGATGCGGAGCTTCCGCAGAATGTTGCCCACAGGCGTAATCCGCGGGTCGTTGCGTTGGGACCAGGTCGGTCCCGTCTCCGCCTCTGCGTCCCGCCGCATCGAACGGAACTTCTGGACCCTGAAGCTTGTGCCGTCGCGGCCGAGACGCTCCTGTTGGTACCGAACGGGGAGTCCCATCGTCAGTAGCACTGCACTCGCCGCCAACAGCATCAAGGGGGCGGTGAGAATCAGCAGCACGGTCGCTAGGAGCAGGTCCGCCACGCGTTTCAGGGCCGAGCGGAGTATCGAGGTCTTGAACCCATCGGAGAAGATCAACCACGAAGGGAGCATGGTCTCGATGGCGATCTTGCCACTGATCCGCTCGAAGAACGTGGTGGCCTCCTCAACGTCGATGCCCAGAAGACGCAACTCCATCAACTGGCGCACGGGTAGCTTCCCCCGCTTCTCGTCGAGAGCGACGATTGCCCGATCCGCGCGGTGGTAGGCGAATCTGGCGATGGACTCGTAGTCGGTCTGGATTCGGACGCCCATAGCCAAAACGGTTCCAAGTCTTGATTCGTCTTCGTCGGCAAAGCCGACAACGGCGTGACCGGAACGGTGGTGACTACCGATCCATCGACAGACCTCTCGGGCGGTCTCCCCCGTTCCGACAATCAGCACGTTAACCCTGCGAGCGTTAAGAATGTCGTATCGCTCGGAGAACCAGCGCCAACAAGCGACAAAGGGCGGAACCAGGATCAAGCCTTCTAATAGCAGGACGACTGTGAGGGACCGAAGATCGGAGCCGCTGACCCAGAGGTAGGCCAGGTAGATCCCGATCGGGAAAAGCGGGATCAATGCGAGTAGCGTGATCTCGCGCCGCAGACTGGCGCTGTCCTCCAGGCTACCCCACTGGCTGGCCGGCAGCATCAACGCGAATACGCCACCCACAATCGCGCCGTCGAAGGCCGGCCGAGTCGGCTGAAGACCGGTGGTCAGTAACAGTGTGGCAAGCTGCGCGAGATAGAGCAGTCCCACAAGCATCAGCCCCTCGATCGCGAGATAGACAAGGTAGCGAGGACGGGTTAATCGAGTGGGTACCATGCTTGATGAGGCTCCGAACGGCTCGCAATTCGAGGATAGCAGCCGTCTTCGGGTCTCAACGTACGAACGAGAGCCACTAGAGTCAAAACACAGATGATGCATCTCTGATTTCTGGTAAATGTATATGCCTGAAGAATTGTGCGGAATTGTCCAGAGAGGTTCACAATCGTTCGAAATTTCCGCTTGACACCGCTAGAATAGATCGGATTCTGTCGTAGACCGCACGGGCACTGTCTAAAACGAAGGACATTTCATGAGGGTACTTACCCGCCTCTGGTTCGTTGCAATGGCACTCTGCGCAGGGGGAATCGTCGTGACGACGGCTTCCGCCGCCGACACTCCAGCGAGTGGATCCAACCGGTCGGACTTCCAGGTCGGTATCGAGGATGTTCTGCGTATCTTCGTCTACGAAGAACCGGACCTCTCGTTAAGCGTCCGGGTTCGTCCGGACGGGAAGATCACCGTACCGCTCATCAATGATCTCCATGTTGCCGGAAGGACACCGGAAGAGATCCGTTTGCAGATACTGGAGCGGCTGAAGGAGTTCATCACGGTCCCGGTCGTCACGGTCATCGTGGAACAGATCAACAGTTACCGCGTCTTTTTTCTCGGCGAGATCAACGCTCAGGGCGCGCGTCAGTTCTACAGCCCGACCCGAATTCTGCAGGGAATAGCGACTGCCGGCGGGTTATCCGAGTTTGCCAACAAGAAGATCGTTCTCGTCCGCGAGCGGAACGGGGGCGAGGTTCGCATACCTGTTGATTACAAGAAACTCGTGGCTGGGGATGCGGCGCAAGAAAACCTATTTCTTCAGCCGGATGACATGTTGCTCTTCTACTAGTTGCTCGTGAGATGAATTTCCAGCAAGGGGCCAGTCGGATGTCCAAGATTTCTCAACGATCCAATGCCTTCAGAACGTCGGTGTTGTTGGCAGGAGCGGTTTTCCTGTCGATCGAACCGCTTGCTGCGCAAAACGTCCGGTTCGATCCGTCGATCGCACTCGAGCAGGGCTATTCCGACAACGTTGGCTTTAGCGGGGCGATGGAAGAGTCGGATACCGAAACTCGACTCCAGATCGTGTTGCCCTGGGATCGCGAGACCCGCAAGAGTCGCCTCCGTTTCAGCTACACGCCGACGCTCACCAAGTTCGGCGACTTTGACCAACTCGACAACGATGGGCACAAATTGAGTATGGAATACGACCGGGACTTCGGCAGCGGATCGGGGCTGGCGCTTCGTCTGTCGGCCGACCGCACCCAGACTCAAGGTGACGCTGCCGGCATCGACGATTCCGATCTATTCCTGACGGACCGAACCGAACGAGATCGACTCCGAGCCGATTTGCGTTATCGCGGGAACCTCAAGGGGCGTTGGGGTTGGGGCGGAACACTGGGTTTGGCGACGACGTCCTTCGAGGAGATAACCGACTTTGCTCCGATGCCACTGGCATCGGGGGCAGAGGACCGTGATGAAATACGCGCCGGGATCAGCGTGACGCGGGCGATCTCGCGAAAGAGCAACCTGGGAATCGCCTATGACTACGGGCGATTCGATCTGGACATGTCCGGCAACGAAGATAGCCATCAAGTTTCTATCGTCGGTGGCTACGAGGTCAGTCGCAACGAACGACTGAGCTACACAATAGGTGGCTTTCAGAGCAATGGGGAAGCCGCGGTAGGTGGAGTCAGCACCGACGATTCTCGCCACGGCTTTAGTGCGTCTATTAGTTACGAGAAAAAGATGAAACGGGCCGGACTGAATCTCGCATTGAGACACGAGCCGACCTCCGGGGGTGCTCGTGTCGGAACATCGACCAATACATCCATTGCCCTAGGGATCGCGGGGAGTATTGCGAGCCAGTGGCGTTGGTCTACGTCGACGCGCTACGCCCAACGCGACTCAAGCGACGAGGCGTTAGCGACGCTTGACACGATCGCGGTGGGCGGCGAGGTCGAACGCGACGTCAGTGGGATCTTTAGCGTTCGTCTGCAGACCAACTACATCACGCAGTCCGGCGGTGACTCCGCGACGGATGAGACGTCAACCATCGTTGCTCGTCTGGGTCTCGTGTGGCGCCCCCTGGGGCGCAGTCCAATAGCGAGGTAGTCGATGAACCAAGACGGGAACAATTCGATGGTCTTCGAGCTGATCGACGCGGTGCTCCGCAACTGGTGGACGGTCGTGGCGGGCGTTTGTCTGGGCCTTGCAGGTTCGATGATCGCTCTCGATCATATTCCGAAGGCCTACCGTGCGGAGGGTCAGATCCGAACGACTCCCCAGCAGATTCCGGATGAATTCGTGCAAACGACGGTCACACAGAATATGGCCCACCTGCTCGTCGTCTTGCGGGGTGAGGTCTTTGACCAGGCCAGCATGGAAGAGGTTCTCGATCAATTCTACGAGACGGTCGATGAACCTACGCGACGGGCACGCAAGATCGAGCAACTGCGAAAACAAATTGATGTCGGCGCGCTCGGCGGATCGGGTCTCTTCACTCTACGTGTCGTCAATACCGATGCCGTTCGGGCCGCCAACGTTGTCAACCTGCTGATGCAACGATTCATCGAGCAAAACAATGCATTTCGACAGAATCAGGCCGGCGACACTGCGGCAGAGCTTCAGTTGTTGGCTGACGAATGGCGCGAAAAGTGGAAAGAGTCGCAGACGATTCTCGACGCTTTTGTCAAGGAGCACCCGTTCCAGACGTATGACTATCTGGAACTCAATCGACAATCTCTTGCGACATCCAGGGAAGAGTTGAAGGCAAATGGCGAACGTCAGGACGCGCTGGGAAAGCAGGTCCGAGAACTCGAGGCGATCATCGCGTTAGAGAGTTCGTCGGGCGATGTTGCCGCACTTCCAACCTCTGCCGCTGACCCGTTGGCACTGCAGATCAAGAGCATCGACGCCGAAATACAAGCGCTTCTGCTTCGATGGACGGAGAGTCACCCCAACATCAAGTCCAGAAGGGCTCAGCGCGATGAGTTGGTTCGACGCCGGGAAGCATGGTTGGCCGATCAGCCAACTGCAGCCAACCCGGATCAGCCCGAAGGATCGCCGGACGCCGCTCGACTTGTTGAGCTCAAGGAAGACCTTTCCAAGGTGCGGGCGCGAGAAGTCGCCATCGCGGCCGACATCCGACGATACGAGTATCGGATTCGCAACACGCCGGAGGTGCAAACCAAGGCGACCGAGCTCTCCAACGAAAGAGATATCTTGCGTGGTACGTACGAGAAGAAGCAGCGGGATCTCGAACAAGCTCGGGTGGCCGTCCAACTCGAGACTCGTGAGTTGGGAGCGCAGTTCAAGATCGTATCGCTGGCAGATGTTCCGCTGAAGCCAATCCAGCCGCAGCCGCTGAAAGTCTATTTGCTGGGCCTGGCGGCGGGTTGTTTACTGTTCATCGTGCCGGTGCCATTGAATCGAATGCTGCACCCGCTAATCCTCTCCGAGGCGGGCATGCGGATGGCGTCCGAAGTTCCGATACTCGTCTCGATACCGCAGTTAACGACGCAAGAGAATCGTAGCGAACGGATTCGACGGGGGTTCCGAAACTTCTCTTTGGCCATTCTCTCCAGCGGCGTTTTGGCTGCCGTAGTGGTCCTTCTCCGCGCTCAAGGATGATTCGATGAACTCCAAGCCCGACAACGTATCCAATCTTAAAATTCTAGAGAATGCCGGTCCCGCGAACGCGCCAAAGCGAGCTAAGTCACCGGTGACAGCCGGAGTGCCGATGGTGAAGCTGATCAAGCGCAAACTGGCCGTGGATGAAGAGATCGTCATGCTGTCGCAGCCGCGGTCGCTGGCCTCGGAGCGTTTCCGTCGATTGAAGACGATGCTCGTTAACGACCCCGAGGAGTCGCCCCAGGTGATTGTCGTCACGAGTGGCGCAGCCAATGAAGGGAAGTCCCTCGTATCGATTAACCTTGCGTTGGCTTTTGCCGCCGATACCGAGGGCGAAACTCTTCTGATTGACGCCGATCTACGCCGCCCGACCGTCGACCGACGCTTGTCGCCCGAACCCAAACTGGGTCTGCACGAGCTTCTGACGGGAAGAACCGTGACGGAACATACGCTCATCGAGCTTCAGAACACGCCACTGAGAATCTTGCCGGCCGGTGGCCGCACCAGCGATCCGGTCGAACTGTTGGCGTCTGAGATGGCAAAGAAGCTGATCACGAGCCTGCGCGAACGCTTCACCCGAATCATCATCGATACTCCGCCGATCGTGCCATTCACCGACGCCGACGTGGTCGGGTCCTACGCGGACGGAATCCTGGTTGTTGCTCGAGCGGGTCGGACTCGCCGCGCGATGCTACAGCAGGCGATTCAGTCGGCAACCTCGACTCGCGTTATTGGGGCGGTACTGAACGACGCGACCTATAGCCTCGCGGATCGTGAGGGTTACTACCACGATCGCGAGTACTATCGCTATTACGACAGGGGCGGCAAGTGATGGAGCTTCCTTCTCGAGTTGTCGCGCTCGGAGGAGGAACCGGCTTACCTCTCGTTCTCCGTGGGTTGCGGGAGGTCCTCGGTGCTTCCGGTCGCGATACCATTACCGCCGTCGTAACCATGAGCGACGACGGCGGCAGTTCAGGCCGGTTGAGGCGATCCAGGGGGTTGCCGCCTCCCGGCGACGTCAGGAATTGTCTTGTCGCGCTATCCGAGGCAGAGGACCTGCTGGCGGGACTCTTCCAGCATCGCTACGAGGGGGTCGCCGAGCTGGGTGGGCATAGTCTCGGCAACCTGATCCTCGCGGCATTGGCAGAGCAGACAGGTAGTTTTCTGAAGGCGGTCGAGGTTTCAAGCGAAGTGCTTCGCACGACCGGCCGCATCCTGCCCGCGACTCTCGACGAGGTGATCCTGGAGGCGGAGATCGCCGGTGGCTTCGATATCATCGGAGAGTCGGCGATCGGCGAATGTCCGAAACCGATCCGTCGCGTGCGTCTAAACCCGTCCAGCGCGCGCGCGACTCCGGGTGTTCTCGACGCGATTGTTGCCTCGGACCTCATCGTTCTGGGGCCTGGAAGCCTCTTCACGAGCATCCTCCCGAACCTGTTGATCGATGGAATGGTCGACGCGATTCGCGCGTCGTCGGCCCCGTGTGTGCTGGTTGGCAATCTTGTGAGTGAACATGGTGAGGCTGCCGGATTGGGTCTGACGGACCATCTCGACATCATTCATCGGCATGTTGGGGGAACGATCGTCGACATACTGCTTTGCCACGATGGGGAGATTGACCCGTCCACGCGAGAGCGTTATCGCGAGGAAGGGGCAGTACCTCTCGCGGCGCCCGAGAGCGATCACGACGGTGTTCAAATTGTCCGTCGCATGCTCGCAAGTGCAACCCGCAAATTACGCCACGATTCTTGCTGTACAGCAGAAGGACTGCTGGATGCCTGGCGTGCGCTCCGCAACCCGCGCGAATGGGGTCAAACCAATGAGTGAGTCGAGTCGCCGAACCGATGACGAAATACTGACCTCTCGTGAGGCAATGGCGCTCCTGAAGATCGGGCGGACGAAGCTGTGGCAGCTGACGCGCGACAGCTCGGTTCCAGCCTATCGACTTGGGCATGGACCCGGGGCGGTGCTGCGTTACAAGCGGTCCGAGCTGATCGCATGGCTGGATCAAAACCGAGTTGGTTGACGATGAATCGCCGGGTTCATGCGATGACAGTCGACGTCGAAGAGCACTTTCAAGTCTCGGCGTTTGAAGGATACGTTCGTCGCGATCAATGGGAGCAGCAGCCGTCTCGCGTCGTGAACAACACTCGGCGATTACTTGATCTATTCGACACCTTGAAGCTTCACGGGACGTTTTTTGTGCTGGGTTGGGTGGCCGAACGACAGCCGTCGTTGGTTCGCGAGATTGCTGATCGTGGTCATGAGATCGGCTGCCACGGCTACAGCCATCGATTGATCTACGACCAGCGTCGTGATGAATTTCGTGACGAATTGCTCCGGGCCAAGACTCTCCTTGAAGACCAGAGCGGACAACGGGTCGTGGGGCATCGTGCCGCGTCATTCTCCATCGGTCGCCGCAATCTGTGGGCGCTTGACGAATTGGTTGATGCCGGCTTCGAGTATGACTCTAGCCTGTTCCCCGTTCGTCACGATCGTTATGGAGTGCCGGGAGCGCCACGGAGTATCTATCGTTTAACAACGCCGCATGGCGGCAGCCTGATCGAGGTTCCGCCGTCCACCGTCGCCCTGGGCCGCTGGACTTTGCCAGTTGCCGGGGGTGGTTACCTGAGACTCTATCCGCAGGCCATTACGGACTGGGCGATCCGTAGAATCGCCGGCGAGCAATGCGCTGCGGTGGTTTACGTTCATCCCTGGGAGGTTGACCCCGAGCAGCCGAGGGTTAGTGGATTGCCGGTGCTGCGGCGATTTCGTCACTACGTCAACATCGACACGACCGAACGCAAGCTTCAAAACCTGGCGGGACGTCACCGTTTCGGATCGATGCGTGATCTGATCTCGATGAGCGGACCTCTGCCCGCAGTGTCGCTGCACTGAACGCGTTTATGCTCTGGGCCAAGGCATTGTTAACGTTAAGCGTAATCGGATTGGTCTACATCTACGCGGGCTATCCGCTCCTTGTCGCGCTGATTGCTCGTTGTCGCCCAAGGCCAGTCCGAAAGGGTGATCGACTGCCCGATGTCACGATCCTGATCGCTGCCCACAATGAGGCCGAGTCGATCGAGGCGACGATTCGCAATAAGTTGGAGCTCGATTACCCGCCAGAAAAGTTGCAGGTGCGAGTGATTTCAGATGGCTCCACGGATGGTACCGATGAAATCGTTCGCGGCCTGTCGTCGTCGCGGGTAAGGCTAATCCGGCAAGAGTCACGTGGCGGAAAGACCCTGGCCCTCAACCGCGGCATCGTAGAGACCGATTCCGAAATTGTCGTGTTTGCCGATGCAAATTCGCTTCACGCACCCGATGCACTGCGCGCGCTCGTCGCCAACTTCGTCGATCCTGAAGTCGGCTACGTAACGGGAAAAATGATCTATACCGACGAAAGCGGCAGTCCTGTTGGTGACGGCTGCAGCGCCTACATGCGATATGAGAACCTACTCCGTAGACTCGAAACACAGGCGGGTTCGATAGTTGGCGTCGACGGCGGTGTCGATGCCATCCGACGTGGCTTGTACGAACCCATGCGCGAGGACCAACTCCCTGATTTCGTCCTTCCGCTGAAAGTCACGGCGGCCGGCTACCGAGTCGTATTTGAGCCCGAGGCACTGCTTCGAGAGCCTAGCCTCGATCGCGCAGGTGACGAATACCGAATGCGAGTACGGGTTTCTCTGCGAGCATTGTGGGCACTCCACGACATGCGGCGATTGCTCAATCCGTTCCGCCACGGCCTGTTTGCCTGGCAGTTGTTCTCTCACAAGGTGTTGCGCTACGCCGCGTTTCTGTTCCTGAGTGTCGCGCTTCTCGCGAACAGCATGCTGTGGGACGCAGGACTGTTCTGGCGCGTCGTGTTGGTCGCACAGATTGCAGCATACGTCGCGGCCCTTTGCTCCTGGCTGCTAGAGCGGATCGGTAAGCGGATTCGTCTGTTTTACTTGCCGCACTACTTCACCCTGATAAACCTGGCAGCGGCCCACGCCTTCTTCAAGTATCTGCTGGGGCGAAAGCAAGTGCTGTGGACGCCGAGAAAAGGATGAAAGTTCTCCATATCATCGACAGCGGCGGTTTGTATGGTGCCGAGAAGATGCTGATCGCCTTGACGACGGGGCAGGTTCTCGCGGACGTACAACCGTGCGTTTGTAGCATTGGCCTACCGGGAGAAACGGAGAAGCCCCTCGAGCGCGCGCTGCGTGCAGCGGGAATTGATGTCTGGCCCTTGCGAATGCGGAAGGGCCTAAATCTTGTGGGGGGCTTGGCACTCGTACGTGAGGCGCGAAATCGTGGATTTGACGTACTGCACACTCACGGCTACAAGGGCAATATCTTGCTCGCATTATTGCCGCGATTTCTGCGGGGAATTCCGTGGGTGGTGACGACCCATGGTTGGTCGCATGGGGCGGGATCGACCCGATCCCGGCTTTATCAATGGCTGGATGAAAGAGCGATTTGTGTGGCGGATCGTGTGGTCGCCGTCTCGGAATCAATGTTGTCGCTTAGGCCGTTTGCGCGTCGTGGAGTCATGGATCGCTCCACCGTGATCACGAACGCCGTGTCGCGTCCCGGGACAACCGGGGTTGTCGATAAACGGATCGCGAGTTTTTGTGAGCCCTCGGTCACGGCGGCAATCGTCGGTCGGTTGGATCCTGTCAAGGGACATTCACAGTTGTTGCAGGCGATGGTCGGCGTACGATTGCGTCTACTGGTGCTCGGGGACGGACCACTCATGGAAGCACTCCAGGAGCAGTGCCGGATGCTCAACATCGAGGATCGAGTGATGTTTGCCGGATTCCGTGACGACGTCGCCGATTGCTTCGCGGCTGTCCAATTTCTCGTGATGCCCTCGTTGAGTGAGGGTCTGCCGATCACGCTTCTCGAAGCCATCGGAGTGGGACTGCCGATCGTGGCTACCCGTGTGGGCGGTGTGCCGACTGTGGTTGAGAATACGCACGCGGGGCTCCTGGTGCCGCGGGGGGATGTGGAGGCCCTGGCCGCCGCACTTGCTCGCATGACCGACGATGAAGGACTGCGCAGCAAGCATCGTGACGCAATGGCCATGAATTCTGCGGCACTATTCGACACCGAATTGATGGTTCGAAGTTATCTGGGCGTTTATTCCAGGGCCGCCGCATGAGCGTTGTGCCGTCCGTCAGTATTGTCGTTACCTGCTACAACTACGGCCGGTTTCTGAGGGGTTGCCTGGAGTCGGTGTTGGCACAGACCTACCGCGATTACGAAGTCCTTGTTATTGACGATGGATCCACGGACGACTCCGTTGAGATTGCGCGGGAGTTCGTGGCTGGGGAGCGCATCCGTCTCCACGAGCGGGAGAATGGTGGTCAGGCGAAGGCCAAGAATGACGGCATTCGTCTCGCAAGGGGTGCGTACATTGCGTTCCTCGATGCCGATGATTACTGGGAGTCAGACAAACTGCAACGTCAGGTCGAACTTCTAGAAGGTGGCGACGCCGGAGTCGTATTCAGCCGTTCGCGGCAAGTAAATGAGGCGGGTAAGCCCGTAGGTTCTTCATCGAATAACAAGTATCTTCTGCCTCGGCGAGGCGATGTTACGGGTTCCCTGATTTTTGATAATTTTGTCCCGTTTAGTTCATCGGTCGTGCGAAGGGAATGTTTCGAACAGTTAGGTGTGTTTGACGAGAACCTCGCCATGGCAATCGATTGGGACCTCTGGTTACGGTTTTCGATTCGTTACAAGTTCGATTTCGTCGATGCTCCGTTGTTCAGCTACCGCGTTGGCCACGCCGGGCAGATGTCAAAGAATCGTGAGCGTCGTCAGGCTTGCTGCGACCGAATTATGGAGCGGTTCCTCAGTCAACATCCGGGGGTCGTTCCCCCCTCGGTTTTGCGCAGAGCGCATGCCTATACCTGGGCGAACCGTGGACGTTACTACGAACGTGTCGATCGGACACAGGCGTGGCGTTGCCATGCTCGATCATTGCGCAGTCGTCCATTCCAATTCTCTGCGATAAAGGGTCTGCTGCGGCTCGCCATTCGGCGATTGCCACGGGGGCATGGGTAGCCCGATGCGAGTCGCGTTTCTAGTCGATACCATCGGATCCGATAAGGGGGGGACCGAGCGTCAGTTACTGGCAATCCTGCGGCGACTGGATCGGCGTCGCTTCGAACCCGAATTGATCGTAATGCGTAGTTCGCCCTGGATGAAGGCGAATCCATTGCCTTGTCCAGTCTGGGTTCTCAATTACCGAGGATTCCTCAGCCCTTCATTTCCTCGAGTCTTGCTTCGCTATCGGCATTTATTGACATCACGCAGGTATGCCGTCGTGCAAACATTTCTGGAAGAGTCGATCCTGCTTGCGGGTCTTGCCGGAGTGAATCTGGAGTCCGCTCCGGCGCTGTTATCGGCCAGGCGCGATACCGGAATGCCGGGCGAACATCCGTGGTATCACTCACTGTTTAGAGCATTACGCCCGATTATCAACCGACGTTTCCATGCGATCGTTGCAAACGGCACACAAGTCAAGGCCTACACGGTCGAAGAGGAACAGGTTGATCCGTCCAGGGTTCATGTTATCCCCAACGGTGTCGACTTACCTGCGGACTCCTATCCCGTGCCCGAGCCTATCCGGAGTGGCGACGAGGCGATCTGGATCGGTGCCGTGGCCAATCTCAAACCTGTGAAGAGAATTGATTTACTGATCGACGCACTCCAGATCCTCGGGGGACGGCCCAACGGTCGACCCGTGAAACTATTGATTCTTGGAGATGGCAGGGAGCGAGCCCGGATCGAAAACCATATTGCCCGTGCCGGTTTGCAGGACGACGTATTCATGATCGGCGCCGTCAAGGACGTGAAGCCGTATCTGGCACACCTGGACATTGCAGTCTCGTCGTCCGATCGCGAGGGATTGTCGAATGCGATTCTTGAGGCGATGGCTGCGGGTCTTCCGGTTGTCACAACCGATGTGGGTGAGAGTAGGGACCTGGTCAAGGAAGACAACGGCTACCTGGTCCCTTCCGGCGATGCGAGCGCACTGGCGGATCGGATTGGACGGTTGATTGCGGATTCCGATCTGCGGCGTCGGATGGGGCAAGCCTCGCGCCGAAGGGCCCAGGACGAATTTAGCTGGTCATCGGCGCTACGGCGGATCGAGGCCTTACTTACAGAAACGGCCTCTCCATGAACATTCCGTCCGTCATTCGCCGCAACATCCTGTTGCCGCTTCAATGTCTTTACTCGGGAAGTTCTCGGTTGTCGTACCTTGCCGAATTGCAGTCCTCACAATATCTGCCTACTGCAAGACTGTTCGAGTTGCAGAGCAAACGCTTGTCGAATTTGTTGAACCATCTGGCCGATAACAACGAGTTTTATAGATGTCGCTTTCGTGAGTATGGCGTGAATGTCGCTGGCGTGGACCCTTTGGCAGAGTTACGTAAATTGGCTCCGTTGGACAAGCCGACGATTCGCGCGGCCGGAGATGCGATTCTTTCTGACGGTTATCGCAAGTCCGATCTGATGGAATTTCGAACCGGCGGCTCAACAGGGGAGCCGCTTCGGCTGTGGATCACCGAAGACTGTAGTGAGCGACGCAATGCTTGTGCTTGGCGCCATGATCAGTGGAGTGGTTGGCGAGTCGGCGAGCCCTTGGGTGCACTGTGGGGCAATGCGAAGCCGCCTGCCGGCCTCAAGCAGCGACTTCGAGCAGCGCTGCTGGATCCGACCGTTGTACTCGATACAATGCGACTATCCGCTCAAACCACACATGAATTTGCGACGGCATGGAACCGAGTGCAACCAACGCTGCTGTTCGGTCATGCTCATTCGATCTATCAATTGGCTCTGGAGCTTGAGGCGCTAGGCCTGGACACTGTCACACCGAAGGCGATCATCGCGACGTCGATGTCCTTGTTGGAGCCCGAGCGAATTGTGATCGAACGTATCCTGGGTGTCCCTGTTACCGATCGATACGGCTGTGAAGAAGTAAGTCTCATTGGGTCGGAATGCGAAATTCACGATGGCATGCACCTCAACGTCGAACACCTGATTATCGAGTTTCTTGATGACGACGGAATACCCGTCGAGGACGGAGTGTCGGGGCGGATAGTGGTAACTGACTTGCAAAACCTGGCCATGCCCTTCGTCCGTTATGAAGTCGGAGATATGGGTGTTCCTAGCAGTGAAGCATGTCCTTGTGGCAGAGGACTACCCATGATGGAAGGTCTATCGGGCCGCATCGCAGATTTCCTTTTCAGGACGGACGGTTCGAAGGTTGCAGGAATCTCGATGATCGAAAACACACTGACGAAGTTCCCGGGGATTCGTCAGATGCAAATCGTCCAGGAAACGGTAGCGGAATTTCGACTTCGGTTGGTTCTGGATGGCGACCTAGATCGCTCATTGGAAGTCCAACTAACCGCAGTCTTCGTTGCGGCATTTGGCGAAGGCATCTCTGTCGCTTTTGAACTGACAGATCGAATTCTACCCGAGGCGTCAGGTAAATTCAGATTCTCCGTATGTCGTGTCGCGCAAACATACCCATGACTGAGGGACGGCATCACGTGACTTCGGAGAAGCTGGCAGACTACCCTCCGGTGCCCTCTTGGATGGTGTTGTCGTTAAGTGTTTACGTCGCAGCATGGTACCTACAGATTGGCACCAGGTGGTCCATTCTGGGTGCGGTCAGATTCGAATTTATACTGGCCTCGCTTCTAATTGTCGCAACTGTTTTCCGCTGGCTGGGCGGCGCCGCCAGAGGCCAAAGTAATCAACCTCTAGTCGCGTGGACATGGATACTCGTTGTCATCCTGGGGCTACATACCATCTTTTCGGTAGACCCTGACCGTTCGTGGTTCATCTTTTCGGAGCGCGTTCTCAAACTTATCTTCATCGCAGTGTTTATCGCGACGTTTGTAAAGAGTCCGCGCCATCTTCGCTGGATACTCGGTGCCCTGCTCTTTGCCTGGCTAAAGCTCGGGCAGGAGGGTTTGATGGGGCACATTACCGGTGGCCTGATGTGGCAGAACCAGGGAATCATGCGTCTTCACGGCTCGACCGGGATGATAGCCCACCCGAATTCATTTTCCGGTTGGGCGCTAGGCACATTACCGTTTGTTATCTACCTCTATCCGGTTGTGAGGTCGCGAGGACTCCGAGCACTGTTGATTCTCCAGGCGCTACTGTCGATTCACGTCTTAATTTTCACCGGTTCTCGCACAGGATATGTTGGTGTTGTTGCGCTAATGCTGATCATCGTTTGGCATAGCCCCAAACGGGTGCGAACGTTTACGGCAATTGCGATGGTCGCGGTTGTGGCTTTCTTTGCGATCCCCAAGAGCTACCTTGAGCGAGCCGCGTCAATCGTTACGCTGGAGGAGGCTGAAGGCAACTCCTCAGGTGCTCGCATCCAGATCCTCAAGGATGCCTGGGTGATTCTCCAGGAGAATCCACTTGGCGTCGGAGTTGCCGGATTCCCAAAAGCACGATTCGAGCGTTTCGGACGATTACAGGATACGCACAATCTCTACTTGGAAGTCGCGACAAATATTGGTATTCACGGCCTGATTGTTTTTGGAATGTTCGTATTCTCGATGTTACGAAGTCTGCGCCGCACGCGGTTGCATGCTGCCGAGTTGCTGGGAAGGATCAACGGCAGCAAAAGGCTGAAGGCAGCGAAGCTTCGCGCGGGCGATCTCACGTTGATCATGGCGACAGCTCGGGCCGTCGAGGCGTTCATACTAATCCGTTTGACACTCGGACTTTTTGGAATGGATCTCTATGAAATTTATTGGTGGCTAGCATTGGGATTCGCAATTTCGCTTCGTAGTATCTTATTCAACGCGCAACGAATCGAAGAATACTCTCCGTCGTTCGAGAAGTTGTAGTTGAATTCACCTGTGAGCGATCTGCGCCTAGGATCGCTACAAGCGGTTGGGAACTAGCTGCGAAAGAGGGTTACTTACTCTTGCCCAGGTGTCGGTAATTTGTCGGCTCGCTTGACGTTTGTTGGGGGCAGTGCAGTCTCGGAATTATTACCACCGCCTGCACCAAAGGTTAAAGGGTAGCCGTTGGTATTGACATTGCCAGCCGAATCGGTGACGTAGATATAAGCCTCTTGGCTGGCATCGAAAGAACCTTTGTTAACTGTTACGCCGATGCTTGTCGAACTCCAAGTAGTTGGAATCTGCATCGCGCAATCGGTACGAGCGGCGTAGGTTGAAGTGTCGCAAATCTCTACGTGAGCCCGGGTGTTGTCGATGTATACATCGTCGATGTAGCGATTAGCAGTCGAACCGCTGGAAAAGTAGAACCCCAGTTTAATTTCGTTAAAGACTGAACCGCCGAGTCCCATTTGTTGTAACTCATCCGCGTTTGAATCGTATCGAGTAACGTCCTGGAAGTCTCGCCAATAGTGCAGTTCCTTGTTGGGTGCAGATGGGGCTATATCAATATGAACCGTCGCCTGTTCCCATGACTGGTGGTTCCACGATCCACCGTAATAATGAGTGTCGCCGACAAGGCTAGGGTCGTACTGCACTCTTATGCTTGATACATCGGTGCCGTTGTTTGGCTTGGTTTTTTCGGGGATTGCAAGAAGCGGAACCCCCTCACCCTGGGGGCTACCAAGTGACCCATTATTGCCCTCGATACGCATCACCTTGGAGTTCCGAGCGCCCTGCCCCTCGTAGCAGGCACCACCGGAATAGCATGAGTAATCCGTGCGGTGGTAGAACGATATGAACAGAGTTGACCAGCTACCTCCAAGCAACTGGAATGAGCAATTATAATTGTTTGGCACAGTAAAGTCTGAGTGCGCCGACCGGGTGCTGCCCGTGCGAACGGGTGTATCGACGTATCTTGGAACGGTGCCGCCACTCGAATATAGCGTCCACCCGCTCAGGTCAGCACCCGGCGCTCCCGCCTCGAAGTCGTCCCACTTGATAGGTGCCGCTGGGGACTTGGTGCCGAATTCCGTTCCAGACAGTACAAGGCTTTCCCCATGAATTACTGCACCGGAGACATTCTCAATTTGAGGGCTGGCGTTCAAGCTTAAAGTTGAGACGGCAAGCAGCAACGGGGCTAAAACATGAGGCGGAAACCTACAGGCGGAGCCGACTAAGTTATTTTGCATCTCACCGTTTCTTTGCAAAGTCCATTCCCCACGACTCGCTACCGTTTCCAGTATGAGTTCGTTTGCGAGTTAACGCAAGGTAGGTGCCAACACATCCGAAAAGGCCCATTTCTCAATAAAATTCTATGAGCTGCGACGATGGAACACTTTACGGCAATAGTAGTGTTGAATTGTAAGCGTCTCTTGTACAGACTAGCTTCAATTTCGTAAGGCGGGGCTTCAGTTTCGAAAGAGAAAGACGCTATAGCACCGTAGCGGGTGGGGGGATTGACTGAGGCGAACGATTCAACGAACGCTTTCCCACTTCGGATCTACTTGGCAATTAATGCGTTCGCGGTATCGACGAGGTCGGCGAATTTATGCAGCCACGAACTGTTCAACTCGGATCGTAGTAAGGTCGCTTCGTCGGCCAGGCGGGATTTGTTCTGGGTCGCTCTTAGCAATGCGGCCGATATGGAATCGCTGTTGGGATTGCAATATTCGGCGCCCTTGTTGAAGTATTCGCGTATTGCGCGAGTATTGGATAGAACCATCGGCTTGCCCAACGTGGTTGCCTCATAGGCGCCGCAGTTCAGCGTATGTTCGTTCCGAGTCAGTGTAATAAGCAAATCCGCTGAGCGGAGTAACGTTTGGTAGTCTCTTTCTGGTAGGAATCCGCAGAATTCGACTTGTTCCGGAAGAACATTCTCTTTCAGCCATGCTTGGATATACGCACTAGGTTTTCCCGTAATCGACAGATGCCATCCCAACGGAAGGTTTCGGGCTGCCTCGATCATTTCCAAGACTGGCTCGTCTTCACCGAATCCACAAATCATCACCGCATTGCACAGGTTGGGAAGTTTGCTCGCTCGCCCCGTGGTGAGAGTCGGAAGTTTGTCTTGAAGCACAAATGGCCGACCACCGTTGTCCCGGACGACCCCCGCCAGAAACGCGTTCGTAACTACCGTCAAATCAGCATTTCTGATAGTAAACCAACTAACCGCGTGAAACAGTTTCCACTTAAAGCTGCCACTCTTGTCGAACTTGAAGCTGGAATGCCGATCGACAATTAACTTAAAGTTCAGCAGTTTTCGAGTAACACAAAGTAGGGCGGCTAGGAAAAGTGACGGATTCTGTGCGAACACAAGGCGCGGCGACGCACTCCAAATCGCTCTGAGTGTCTTAAGTGATAACCAAGTGTAGCGTAGCGCACGATTTGGAATATCCGAAGATGACTGAGCAAGCAGAAATAATTTAGCTCCTAGCGCACTCGCCAATTCTACAGATCGACGCTGATTCTCCCACGTGATCCAGATCACTCGGCTGGTGCGCAATTTGATTGGTTCGTTCCCGACTATCATCTTCGGAATCAGTTTCCTTCACCCCAAGTGCCGACGGCTGCCCGATTCAATTCCGGAACTCTCGTCCAAACATTCTGGGTCAACTTGTTTCCACTCTAAGACATATTACTTAGTCGCACCGGATTGTCGAGAAACGGTTTGTTGAAGTGGCCCGCCATGTCCCGGAAACGCATGCGAAGCACCGATTGCGGATCTCGACGGCTACTCGCCTCCACCTCGTGAAGCGCGTACGCCCTCTTCAGGAGAAAGATCAGCGAAAATACTAACGCATCCTGCTGGGTCAGATTTCGGGGACCATGTCAGCTGGATATCCTGTCAACTTTGGATCTTCCGATGGCGGTGACCCGTCCAGCGATGTATCGGCGCCACAGTACTTACAGCGCGACGACCTCAAGCCACTGTCCGGGATGTAAATCCGAGTATCATGTGTGCACGATGCACCCCGCGTTCGCCAAGTTCTGCCTGTTCTTTCCGGTCGTCTGGCTGAGGGGTGAGAAGGTGGGTCGCTACCTACGGCGATACCAGAAGTCACAGTGGGACGCTCCACGAATAGTCCGAGAGCGACAACATGCCCGCTTCCTCCAACTAGTGACTTTCGCCAAGGATAACGTCCCACATTACGCAAGAACTCTTGCAGATATAGACCTGAATGGACTTGCTGAAATCAGCGAGTTGGAATTTGTTAACAAGAAGGATCTCATCGAGAATAAGTCTAACTTTGTCGCGCGTCGTAGATTTCGGCACTCAGTTAAGACAACGGGGGGGTCCACTTGGGAGCCGATGACGCTATACAAAGACTCAGAGGCGATGGCAATGGAACGCGCCGCCCTCTGGCGTGGCTATTCCTGGGCCGGAATAGACATCGGCGACCCACAGGGGCGATTCTGGGGCATGCCGCAAGGCGGCAATGCTCGAATGGAGGCGAAGTTAGTTGATTTCATTAACAACCGCCATCGAATTTATGCGTTCGACTTCGATGAATCGACTTTCATGGCGCACTACCAAGCACTCAGTGCATTTCAGCCGCGATACCTATATGGGTATGTCTCACTGATTCGACTATTTGGTGAGTTTCTCGCTGAAAACAAACTTGTCGTGCCACCAAGCCTTCACAGCATCATTACAACCGCCGAGGAGCTAACCGAGGAAGCGCGTCATTCGCTTGAGTCAAGTTTCGGTGTCAAGGTCTATAACGAATACGGTTCGGGGGAAATAGGCACTATTGCTCACGAGTGTCCGCTAGGCCAATTGCACATCAGCGCTGAGAATGTTCTTGTCGAAGTAATCGATGCCAGAGGAAATCCCTGTGAACCCGGGGAGTTAGGAGAGCTTGTCGTCACCGAATTGAATAATCATATGTTTCCATTAATCAGATACCGCATCGGGGACATGGGCAGAATTGCGACGGACGCCTGCGAATGTGGAAGAGGATTACCTGTCCTCAGTGGTGTCTATGGACGTGTTTATGACATTATTCAAACTCCAGCGGGTCGCAATTTCCATCCAGCCTACTTCAGTTATGTCTTCAAGGAACTCACGCAGCACGGAGTCGATGTGCGGCAGTTCCAGGTGCATCAGTCTTCACTCTCAACACTTCACATAAAACTAATTCCTGTATGTGAATTGTCCGAACAAGCGATTAACCGGCTTAGACAAAGAATTCAGAAAGATATGGGTTTCGAAATGACAATCGAAATCAATCTTGTCGAGAAGATCCCTCGCGAACGATCAGGAAAATTTAGGGCTGTGAAGGGGTTGCAACTAAAAGCACCATTCCAGTAGGTTGCCCCGATATTTACGTAAACGGTCGAGTCACGGCGTTCTTCCCCTCCGACCGACTTTGGGGTGATCGTCGCGGCGCTACACACAATGAAGGTGTCGCAATCGGAGTCAACGGAAATGCCGGCAACAATAACGAAACGAATCGGGCAATTCCTTCCTCGAAGGCTCCGTAGGGTATTGCGTGAGATTAGGTACGAATATCAGATACGCCGACGCAAATTCGTATCGCCGGAATCCGAGTACAAATTGATCGATAGATTAGTAAAGTCAGGGGACTGTGTTCTGGACATCGGCGCCAACGTAGGTCACTACACGGTCAAACTCTCTCGACTCGTCGGACCTGACGGGCGAGTGATCGCCCTTGAACCGTCACCGGACACTTTTGAATATCTCACTCGAAATGTCGGTTTACTACCAGTTCAAAACGTAACGTTACTTAACGTAGCGGCCTCGGACGCAAGTAACATTCTGCGACTTGACATACCTAGCAACGAAAGCGGAATACCCAATTACTACCTAGCGCGACTTACGGAGAAAACTGGAGGACTCCGAGTTGTTTGTATTGCGGTCGACGCATTGAATCTAACGCAAAGGATTTCACTGATCAAAATTGATGCGGAAGGTCATGATAACAGCGTGCTGGAAGGGCTAGATCAATTACTTCAACGATACCATCCTGTATTGATTGTTGAATCCGTTAACGCGAAGACTAAGGCGCGATTGCACGAGCTGGGCTATCAATCAACCCGACTTGATCGATCACCAAACATCATGTTTCACATAGGTCTGTTGCCCGAATGAATCGGGTAACGCCACCAACGTCCAGCGTAGACAGGCTGCTACTCGCCACGGCGTTTTCGGGGCCGGATACAGACTTCGACGAACTGATCCGCGAGTGTGACGATTGGGCATCGCTACTGGAAAAAGCGGGGCGTCATCACTTACTTACATCGCTCGCTGTACGAGGCGCAGGGCACCCGTCCATCGCCGAAGATGTGTCAAGAACACTCGAAAAGATCAAGAGCGAAACTACATACCGTGATCGGATGACGGTTCTAACTCTTTCTGAAATCCTCGAAGCACTTGGACGTGTGGATATCCAACCTATCCTAATAAAAGGTCAGTCTCTTTCGGAACGACTATACGACCACCCCGAGGAGCGCTGGGCCAAGGATATCGACCTCCTTATTCCTTCTGATCGCTTAAACGACGCCGACCATGTTCTATGCGACATCGGCTTTATTCGTGTCAACCCGGAGCATTATCGCGAGTACCACTTTCATTTGCCGTATTGTCGCCCCACTGGCCGTGCAGGGCAGTACCTTGAAATCCACTGGGATCTGACCCCGAAAAGTTCCCCGGTTCAATTCACTCCGCAGTCATGGTTCAAAGTTGCTCAGACCCATACACTTCGAGCTGGGCGCTTGCTATTACCCCCCCCACAGGAGGAATTACGTCATCTCTCCTGGCACGCATTGAACGGTGGGACATTGACCTTGCGGGATACCTCTGAGGTGCTTCAGCTTCACTCGCTACTGAGCGAACACGAACGGGAATCCATTGACGACTCATTTGTTAAGGCAATAGTAGCGGTGGGAAGGTCACTATGGTCGGAGACGGGGAAGGAGTTGCTTCCTCCTCTTACAGAACGTCGGTGGCTATCACGAGCGATGCTCTCCTCTAGTACAGTGCTTGAAATCGGGAATGTAAGGTGGGCGGCGCTCCGAAGTGTTTGCTACTGGTCTCTGCTACGGCCAGAAAGCGCTGGCCTCGAATTTCTCTTTCGCGATAGCCTTGAATCAATTGAGCAAGATCGGAGGCGAGACGGTTCCCAGGTCGGATTTCGGGAGGCAGTTAGGATAACTCTCGGACTGTTGTTAGCACTGGCCGCCTGTATTGTCACAGATCGGCCGGACGCGCTTCCAACGTCAGCAAGTCAACGTACGCACGGTTAGTACGTAAACGGTCAAACAACGACCTTGTAGGGACCCGTCCCGAAGAGACCCACGCACTCACCGCGCCAACAATCAGTACTATTTGCAAGGGACTCCTCAATGAATAGTATCGAGCATAAGCTTCCAGTATCTGATTTCAATGGGCAGTTCTTACTTTCGCAAGATGAGAAAACAAGTTGTGATAATTGGCATGTTCAAGACCAAAATGGCTGGACGCTTAGTCACCATGACTCCTTGCGGTTAATTAAAGTTACCTCCAATGATGCGACTGGCGATTGTGTCGGCTGGTTTCTAGGCTGGCCGATTAACAACTCTGGTGTGTTAATTTGTGGAAAAATCATTGCCCCATTTGACCCGCCCCCACTAGACCGATCCAATTTCAGCGGTAGAATTCGGAGCCTCGGGACGGATCACGAAGGAGACAGAAAAGGCACGAAAGCGGTACGCGGCTGAGCAGATCATCACGAAACTGCGCGAGGCGGAGATCGAATCAGGCAAGAGACGGAGCACACCGGAGGTGTGCAAAAAGCTCGGCATCAGCGTTCGGACGTTCTATCGCTGGCGAAAGGAATACGGCGGCCTGCGTGTCGATCAAGCCAAGCGTCTCAAACAGCTTGAGCAGGAAAACAATCGACTGAAGAAGATTGTTGCGGATCTCTTCCTGGACAATTCGATCCTCAAAGAGGTCAGCTCGGGAAACTTCTAAGCCCGGCGAGACGTCGACGGGCATTCGAGCACATCCGCGAGACGCTCAAGGTATCAGAGCGTCGGGCCTGTCGGGTGCTGGGCCAAGCTCGATCGACACAGCGCCATCGTGAGCCGTTGTCGGGTTACGAGGAGCGGCTGGTTCAACAGATGACCGAGCTTGCCACGAAGTGCGGGCGTTACGGTTATCGCCGCATTACCGGAATACTGCGCCGAGCTGGCTGGCGAGTGAATCACAAGCGGATCGAGCGTCTTTGGAGACGAGAAGGACTAAAAGTGCCGAAGAAACAGTCGAAGCGGCGTCGACTGTGGCTGGGCGATGGATCTTGCATCCTGAGACGGCCGGAGCATCGCAATCATGTGTGGGCCTACGACTTCGTAACCGACCGGACACGGGATGGACGTCCACTGAAGATGCTGCCCATCGTTGATGAATACATAAGGGAATGCCTAGCAGTCCACGTCGAGCGGCGGATGCGATCGATCGATGTGCTGCAGGTATTGGCCGATCTGTTTATCGAGCATGGAGCACCGAGGTATATTCGATCCGACAACGGGCCTGAATTTGCAGCGATCAAGATTCGTCGATGGTTAGAGCGGGTCGATGTCGAGACGCTCTTCCTCGCACCGGGCAGTCCGTGGGAGAATGGCTACGTGGAATCGTTCAACGGCAAACTAAGGGACGAACTGCTTGACGGCGAGATCTTTTACACGCTGCAGGAAGCCAAGGTCCTCACCGGTCGATGCCGCAGGGAGTACAACACGATCAGACCGCATAGCTCGCTTGGATACAGACCGCCGGCACCAGAGGCGATCCGGCCGATTCCGCCGTCTTTCGCTACGCTCAAGTCGACGAAATCGGCGTCAGTAGTAACTTAGTCAGTGGTACGACCATTGGGGGCGGGTCAGAGGGACGGGCCATGACAATGAACTCGCGTCTGAAATTACTTCTAAGTAATGCAAATATCACAAAACTAATCGCCACCTGCCGACCGGCGCGCACGATCGTTCTGATGTATCACGATCTGCGAACAGATGATGATTTCGAAAACTGGCTACGAGTGTCCAACAAGGACTTCGATTATCAACTTATGCGTCTGAAGCAGGTAGGAGATTTTATCGGTCCGGATGATCTCTTTAGTCCTTCCAGAGATCGTCGCCCACGTTTTCTAATTACTTTTGACGACGGCTACCGCAATAACATTCAATTGGCGGCTCCGATCCTACGCAAATACAACGCACCCGCTCTTTTCTTTATTTCTACTAGACACATGCAGGAACAACTGTTCTTCTGGCCGGATGTCATCGTAACTCCGCTGCAGGCACTACAATTGGACAGTTTGGATTTGCGCAACTTCGATCTGGGCCAGTTTCAATTCCGACCTATGGGATCGCCCGAACGTTGGGATGATATCCAGGTATTGCTTGTCTCGCTCAAGAATCTAGGCAACACGAACAATCCCACAGTGGCCGCGGTTCTGCGGCATATGCAAAAAGAATATGCGGAGCCACTGGCTAAACATTTGCCTCGGTTCCGACCCATTAATTCTTCAGAGTTGAAGGAGATGTCTCGTGAGCCCCTTTTTCACTTTGGTTCCCATGCGCACCATCACGACATCCTGACCTTTCAGAAAGATGGCGCCGTGGATGCCAACCTGAAAAAATCACAGAGCATCCTGGAGGAGTTAACTGGTCGCCGGATAAAGCACCTTGCTTACCCGAACGGTAACTGTGACGCACGCATTATCGCCCGCGCGGAGAGGATTGGCTATACGCGCGGCTATGTAGTCAAAACCGGGATCGTCAACAGTAAGACATCTGCGATGGTCTTGCCGCGACTGGGTATCGGAGGCATCGGACATCGTTCTCTTCCATTCTTTCAACTGAACCGACTACTGGTAGAAGCGATATTAGAATGAAAATCGAACCGGTGTCAGCGGAGGAGTATTCACAGATTGTTGAACTCTTCAAAGAATACGGATTCGCGCTACAGGAAGAAAGTTGGTTTGAGTGGAAGCACTTAAAGAATCCCGTCGGCCAGTCCGTGGTCTACAAGATAATGTCTGATGAAAAGTTGAATGGTACGGTGGCGGTAATCTCCCAGATGTATCGTCAAGGCGGTAGAAAATTCATGGCGATGCAGGCCGTTGATGGATTGATGGGTCGAAATCTTCGCGGTAAAGGGTTGTTTAGTGATGTCATGGCGTTTGTGGCCGGATTGTGCTCGCAGGGTGACGATGAACCGTGTTTCAGAATTGGTTTTGCTTCGGTACCCGGTTCAATGAAGGCCTTGGCGAACGCCAAATGGAATAAACTTTTTCGCTTTCGCATCAAGAAGGCCGTTTTGGATGCAAGTGCCCTGACGCCACTACCCGGCGGAACTTTTTTCTCTGTGCTACTGAAACCTATTTGGCCAATATACCGAGCGTGGCTTTGTCGGGGTCACGGTGATATCGATATCCGGAAGATAGATCGTTTTACTGAGGACATGAATCGCTTTCAACCGAGGGAGCGCGTGACCGGAGATCGCGGCGTAGAATTCATGAATTGGCGGGTTATTGACAACCCACGCGACAAATTACAAGCGTTTAAATTCGATCATCAAAACGAATTAGTAGGTTACGTGATATGTAAGGAATTGCCCGAGTGTTTAGAGATCTTAGAGTTTCGCACCAGCTTGTCCGGACGAAAAGTTATCGCGTCTTTCCTGAAATACCTGGTCGATAAAAAACTTACAAGAGTCGTTGATTTCTGGTTGGCAGAAGGCTTCGAGCAGTTTGACAAACTGCCGACTGGAATGATGGACAGAGGATTCAATGGAGCCATGTTTATAAACGGACATCGAGAATTGGGATTATCAGATGACAATACGCAATGGGCGGGCAGCTATCTGGATTCGGACTGGTAGAATTACAGCTACAAGGTGAGCCCATTGTCAATATCCTCACACAGAAGCAAAGATGCGTGAGTAAGAAGAACAAGAGCCCTTTGTTCGAAACTCACAGAGCAGGACGCTGGTTCCAGGTCCGATTGACCTGCCCCCGCTAGACCGATCCAATTCCAGAGGTAGAATTCGGAGCCTCGGGACGGATCACAACGGGGACAGAAATGGCACGAAAGCGGTACACGGCTGAGCAGATCATCACGAAACTGCGCGAGGCCGAGATCGAATCAGGCAAGGGCCGCAGCACACCTGAGGTGTGCAAGAAGCTCGGCATCGGCGTCCAGACGTTCTATCGCTGGCGAAAGGAATACGGCGGCCTGCATGTCGATCAAGCCAAGCGTCTCAAACAGCTTGAGCAGGAAAACAATCGCCTGAAGAAGATTGTTGCGGATCTCTCCCTGGACAATTCGATCCTCAAAGAGGTCAGCTCGGGAAACTTCTAAGCCCGGCGAGACGTCGACTATGGCTGGACGATGGATCGTGTCTTCGACGTCGACCGGAGCATCGGAATCACGTCTGGGCCTACGACTTCGTGGCAGACCGGATACGGGACGGACGTCCCCTGAAGATGCTGACCATCGTCGACGAATTCACCCGGGAATGCCTGGCAGTCCGTGGGAGAATGGCTACGTGGAATCGTTCAATGGCAAGCTCAGGGACGAACTGCTTGACGGCGAGATCTTCTACACGCTGCACGAAGCCAACGTCCTCACCGGTCGGTGGCGCAGAGATTACAACACGATCAGACCGCATAGCTCGCTTGGATACAGACCGCCGGCACCAGAGGCGATCCGGCCGATTTCGTCGACTTGAGCGTAGCGAAAGACGGCGGAATCGGCGTTAGTAGTAACTTAGAAAGTGGTACGACCATTGGGGGCGGGTCACTCGCCGCGCCATTAATCTGTTCTTTTTGCAAGGGACTCCTCAATGATTAGTATCGAGCGCAAGCTGTCAGTATCTGATTTCAATGGGCAGTTCTTACTTTCGCAAGATGAGAAAATAATCTGTGATAAATGGCACGTTCAAGACCTAAATGGCTGGGCGCTTAGTCACCATGACTCCTTGCGGTTAATTGAAGTTACCTCCAATGATGCGACTGGCGATTGCATCGGCTGGTTTCTGGGCTGGCCGATTAATAGCTCCGGTGAGTTGATTTATGAAAGCACCATCGCACCGTTTACGAAAGCTGGCATTGCAAGAACCGATCAACTGGAAACCTTCTTGTACTGTCATGGTGGACGCTGGATATTTATTTCAGGAACCGCTGAATTACCAAGAATATATTTGGATCCCTGTGGGTCTCTAGCTTTGGTGTATGCCCTTAGTGGGCGACAGATAGCTTCGACAACAACATTAATGAGTTCAGATGCAAAGTTTGGGCATCGTTGGCTTGAAACTGGTGTGGAAGAGTTTCCTGGAACCAATCAGTTTTTTCCACTTGGACTGACTGGCGACAAGAAAATAGCCAGACTGATGCCAAATCATTACCTCGATCTAAGAACAAATAAACCTGTTAGACACTGGCCACTCAATGACATACCGCGTGTGAATACAGCCAAAGAAACAGCCGAGCTAATTGACACAATAGTCTCGCATGTCAAAAACAACCTCAAAGCTCTGGCTGGAGACGCGCAGTTATATCTATCACTCACCGCCGGTCGTGATTCCCGCATGTTGCTAGCGTGCAGTAAGGAGATTAGAGATCGTATATCGTGCTTCACATTTAGTGATCAACTTGGCACTGGGCCTATTGACTTGGAACTGGCAAAACATATTTGCCAGCATGTTGACTTGCCACATGAAACAGTGCCTCTCGCATCAGTAGGTACAGCGCTCAGGGATGAGTACTTGAGGCGGATTGGTTACGCTGGAAACGCCGGCAAGGCGGCGGACTTTCTCCAAGCTGCAGGAAAATATCTCGATCCTTCGAAAATATGGCTAATAGGCTATGCGGGCGAGGTAGGCCGATCGTTTTACTGGCTGAAGAATGACACTAAAGACACGAAAATTGATCCGGCAAACCTGTTGCAGCGAATGAACCTACCAAGCACCCCGCAATTTATAGAACCAATGAAGGCTTGGATAACAGATCTCGACAGCCTCGACTTCTATGGACTCCTTGACATGATGTACTTGGAATTAAGAATGGGTACTTGGGCTGCTCCCCACTTATATGGTTGTGCTCCAATTAGAGGGGTAATAGTTCCTCTTTGTCACAGGGGCATTATGGAGGCAATGCTAAAACTGCCAGTGGAATATCGTTGGCAGCAAAATCTCGCCAATGATGTTATTCGCACCGCTTGGCCAGAGTTGCTACAAATACCTTTTCAGCGAATGCCAGGAGCTTATGGCCTATGGCTCTATGTGAAAGACAACAAAATTGCGCCGCGCATAAATCGATATATTGATTTATTGGGAACGTTACGGGGACGCAGTAGGACATACGATACGCTCTACAATACGGCACGAAGCATTTATCGCGGCATTAGAAAGCAATAGCTATTCACTAACGTAAACGGTCGAGCAACGGCGTTCTTCCCCTAGCCCCTCTAATCGAATCAACGATCCGCGGGAAAGTCCGGTGGCCACTCGATGACGAGGAGGAATTCAGGCCAAGAAGAAGAACCGTTGTCCGCAACGCAGCAAAGTGAACCGCCCTGGATATTCTAGACATGTAGCTGCTTCAAATAGTAGCTATTCTCTTGCTCGATCGGTGACTGGTTTCCGCTGCTCCCATTTAAACAGCTGAATGAAACTCTCCACAACGGCATTGTCGCAGCAGTTTCCTCGTCGACTCCTACTCGGCGCAAGTCGGCGACTTGCCGAGAGTAAAGATCGAGTACTACCGCAAGGTAGAGCCACTACTCGTACGTTCGGATGAAAGCAATATTCGTGACCCAGATCGAATTAGGACGATCGATATTAAATTGTTGCTCAAGTTGATATTGCTCGAACCGATCGGCCACATACCGCCGGTCGAATACGAAGAGATGTACTGTCAGGCTCAGGCGGCTCCAGTCGCGGTGGCGGAAGTCAACTAATTTGGTCTCCTGAATACACGGTGCGGTTCAAAGTGCATTTGGAGATCTCTAATTGCTTCTTCTCAATCTATGGACCAGTTCTATCGAAGTTTTGACTCACTTCCTAATAATCTTCCCCACGCAATACTCGAGCGGACAAGAGAATTAGCCCAGACTTCCGGTTCCGTGGTCATTTTCTTAACTCGATATTCGCACTCGCTTACTATCGCCTTTCTCCACATCCAAAGAGGCTTGCGAAAATGTCCCTTCGCTTCGACTGGTTGGCGGGCGGACTCGAATTCACCAAGACCGCGATAAAATGCTCTAAGGTATTTTAAAGTCTGTCTTTCTTTCGGTACATGATGACGAACAATTGCCGAAGGCGTCCACTTCCCTCTATGACCGTCTTGTATCATTGATCGAACTAATGCGGTCTCCTCTCCGCGCAATTGGCTGTTCGGGCGTGGACCTACGTTTGTGTCATACTCATACTGCCTTTGAACCGATGTCTTGATCGCCATGTTCACACCATGGGGTACTTTCTTCCGCGTAAGGTCAATCGGTTCGTCTCCAAAATCAACCAGGGCATATGCGCCCTGAACTGAAGGTACTATTCGCCGAAGCCAGCTCGGCGGTTCGGTTTCGAACCAAGGAATGACGGCCCCCCCAAAAAAGCTCGCTTCAGGCCACTCTTGGAAAGCAGCAGCATATGCATTGAGCCATGCGCTCGTGACTTTAGCGTCATCATCTGTCCAAATTATATAATCGCCACTTGCTAGAGATACTGCACGATTTAGGGCATGCGATTTACCTTGCTTCTCTTCAAAAACATATTTGATCGGCAGTTTGGATGCGAACGAATTAATTACTAATTCCGTATCATCCGTCGAATTGTTGTCGACGACTATCAGTTCCCACTCAAGGTTTGGCGGAACGTCCATTTCGACGAATGCACCTAGCGATTTTCTAAGCATAGTAGCCCTATTCCAAGTACATATGGCGACAGTGAGTTTCATGTAACAACGCTCCTTCGCCAAACTACAGGCAGACATCCGGTCAGCTTTTGGATGACCGCATGTTATCGGACGGACTTGAATCTTCGAATGCTCAATTTTGAGAGCTGGAGGTTCGTTTCGGCAGTGGCAATAAGTTGAGCATCTCTTTTCGAAATACTTTCTTCCTCGTTTTCGCGCTCCAATACAATCGCGCAAGACACTGCTTTTTTAATCTCCAACTTATTTGAGCCCGAATGATCGCTTTCGCGTATTCAACGTACATGAAGGAATAAGGAATCTTGCCTGTCCATTTTTTTTCAGGGTTGAACCACTCGGCGAAGGCTTCAAGGTCAGTAAGCATACTCATCGACTGAATTTCGTGCTTATACGCGAAAAAAAGAAACTCTTCAATTTCGATAAATTTTCCAACTAACGATAGTTCCGCAAGCAACACACCGTCCCCATTTACGTAATCACCTATTAACTTCGTTTGCTTAAGAAAATTCGAGCGGATCAGGCCAAAGATCTCGAAGCACTTGTGTCCCACGAGTAGTGACGCGAATCTATCGGGCGCATATTCGCCATCCGTATCCAGTCGCACTTCGTAAGGGTATTCGCGGTTCGATATCTCATCTACTACCATAGTTTTAGGATAAGCCAGGACTGCTGAGTGATCGCTTTCCAGTGCATTTAGCGCCTTCTCCAGGAAACTGGGGGCGCAAATGTCATCATGAGCTGCCCACTTGAAGTACTGAGCATTTGAAAGGTGGAATACTTTATTGAAGTTTTTTGCCGCGCCAATATTTTCGCCATTTCGAACATAAGTAATTCGATCGTCCAAACCGGCCGCTTTGCGGCAAATTTCTTCGGTGCCATCTGAGGATGCATTGTCTAGGATAATTAGCTCAAAATTTTCAAATGATTGCGCGAGGAGAGACTCAATAGCAGCGGCCAAGTAGTTGTCGCCATTGAAAACTGGAAGTCCTATAGAGATTATTTTCATTGTCTTTCGATTTATAATTTGGCGAAAAAATTCATATCGTGCATTGGTTCCGGAGTTTACGATATTTCAGGAAATGGCGATCTCATTCTTGGTTTCGATCTTGAGTTGAAATATTGATCTATCAGGAACATTACAGGGGCACGGCGGGACAGCAAATCAGCCCCTAGTCAAGCGACCATAAATCGCCCGCAGCGAAACCATGATCAGTCCTCGAATGGACACCACGCTGATACTCCAACGCATCGCCAGCCGATAGTAATTCTTTGAAGCAACATAATCACCGGCCTCTTTCAACTCCCAAGCCATTGAATTGTAATTACGCGCAATTTTTCGCTTTACACCGATGCTCTGAGTACCAGGGCGGGCGAACTCCAGTTGCCGTTTTAATACTTCTATACGATTAGGGGCCAGCTGAATTGCCGGCCGTTTGCTTATGCTGCTGCCGACCAAACGATACTTATGAAGGGATTCTCCAATTAGCATCATGCCGCTGTGTCTGACAAGCCGTAACCAAAACTCATAGTCATCGCCGTTTTTGAGAGTTTCATCAAAACGACCCACCTCAACGAGCACTGCTCTCCTGACAGCCACACTTGAAGTGCCAATAAAATTTCCAAGTAGCAGTAATTCATACGATTCTTGCGGCCCCATTGACACGATTCCAGTCGCCTGGTTCGCCCGTAACAGCGCCGCAATACGATCAAATTTTGACAGGTAACCTGGGCTGCTGACATCGTACCCGTTCTCATCTATCGCACTAAAGTCAGTCGCAACCAGGCCGCGCATATCCAGGTCGTTCTCGAGACAATCTACGGTTCTTTTCACTTTACTCGGGTCAGCAATATCGTCTGCATCGAAAAATAATATATATTTGCCCCGAGCCTTTCCGAGGCCACTATTTCTTGGAGCCGCCGGCCCACCACTGTTCTTCCTGGAAAGAATGTGGAGCCTCTGATCATCCGCGAACTCGCCCAATAGTTTAGCGCTGTCATCCGTTGATCCGTCATCAATTGCCAATACCTCAAGATCAGAATGCGTCTGCTGCAGCAGACTCCGAATACAAGTTTGGATGTATTTTTCCGCATTGAAAAACGGAACGATAATGCTCACAAAAGGACTAGCCATCTAACTAATCTGCCTCTCCAGCAAGTGGACATGCCCCCTACGAAACCGCTAACAACCGCTTACATAGGTACTCACTGTCCGACCAAATATACAGGAGTCGTCCCTAATTCCACCGACGCGATTTGCGATCACTTGCTGCATAACACTGAAGGCATGATTCGCGCGGCTACGCTCCGACGTGCGTATTCCGGCCCATCGTGATCAACCGTCGGTAGCGAAGCGGCTACAGATGAGGAAATTACGAGAAATTCTGCGACTGAAGTACGAGCGGCGGATGCGGCACAGAGCGATCGCCCGAGCCTGTGGTGTGGGAGTAGGGACGGTCTCGGAATATACCCGCCGGGCCCGTCAGGAAGGTCTCGACTAGCCGCTGCCGCCGCAGTCATGGAAAACTCACAACCGGTTTTCCACAACTCCTTGGACGGGCTGCGCCCGCCCGCAAGCTCTACAGCCTCGGCGACGGAGCGGCCCCTCAAATAGGCGAAAGTGATGTACGATCCATCAGAAAAGAACGTAGGAAGACAAGGAGACCGCTGAAAACCATCATCGCTTCGCTCTGACGGGGGGATCACGTCCAACTGCTTGCGTGATTACAATCATCGGATAATGCGATCACAATCAGCGGAATACGCAGTATGGCGAATAGCGACTCTCTTGAGCACACGAAATCTCCTCTAATGCCGGATGTCGGGGTGCTTGCGGTAGTACCCGATGAGTGGGATGACGTTTGGCAACCGCGACATCACATCATGATTCGACTGGCGAAGTACTTCAATATCGTTTGGTTTGGGCCGATGCGGGATCGACAGGCGTTGTGGAAAGCGTCTAAAAAGTCCCAGTTGGATTCGCCTGCTCCGGGTTTCGAAATATATGCCCAAGACAGGTGGCTTCCAGTAGCGTACCGACCCAAATGGCTTGTCAAATCCGCGTCCCGACTTCGTCTGTGGCGAGCGAAATCGATATTACGAGCTGCCGGTGTTAAGCGAACAGTCCTTTATATGTGGCGACCCGAGTTTGTCGCGATGCTTGATGATGCTGACTATGATTCCAGCGCCTATCACATCGATGATGAGTACACTTTTTCGCCCACGGAACAGCCGATATCTTCCGACGAGTACGAACTGATTAGTCGTGCGGATCAGGTATTCATGCATTCACCGGCGTTGCTGAGGAAAAAGGGGCACATCAATTCCAAAACAGCATTTATACCCAATGGAGTTGATTTTCACGCGTACTCGTCATGCGACGTGGAGGCAGACGACATAGCCGCCATTCCGCACCCTCGCATTGGGTACGTGGGAAGGATCAAACCGCAGCTTGATCTGCAGTTGTTACTTGAGTTGTCGCAGATTCACTCGGATTTGTCGTTTGTGTTGGTTGGACCCTTGGTGTCGACGAGCACAATCGAAGATGAAATTAGATCGCTACAGAATCAGCAAAACGTTTATTTTCTTGGAAATAAGCCGGTCGGGACTTTGCCAACATACAATTGCTTTTTTGATGTATGCATGCTTTGTTACCGAATGGATGACTACACGAAATTTATTTATCCAATGAAAGTGCACGAGTATCTGGCAACCGGGCTTCCGGTCGTCGGTTCGCCTATCGAGAGTTTGTTGGAGTTTGCCGACACAATCTCATTGGCTCAGACCAGAGAGGAATGGTCTGCCGCTTTGCTGAAGTCATTGAGCCCTGAAATGAACACCACGGAGATGATCAAGCATCGACAAAGTGTTGCCAGGCGGCACGACTGGGACGTATTGGCTCTGAACGTAGCAGTAAAGATGTGTAACGAACTTGGGCCCTCTTACTCGAAAAGGCTGAATGATTTTTTGCAGTCGTCGACATTCGTATGACTACCAGGTTCCGTGAAATATGGGTAAACCCTCGCGTCAAGGTTTGATTCTATCTTACGCTGACTTCCCTATCTTTACTGAAGTCAAACAAATAGATGGAGGCTCTTTTGTCTTGAACGTATCACGCCTGGCGGCGGTGCGATCCGCAAAGTAGAGAAAAAGTGACTCTTCATTGAGATCCGAATATTTATCGACACCGGAAAACAATGTCCAAACCCGTGGCTTACCAGCGAGGCTTCGAACATCCGTCTCCACAACGTCCCAGCTAAATTCGTCGTGGGTGTTGGAACTGCGGATTAGCTCACTTGTACCAATGCCCAAACGCGTCGCATAGTATGCAAAGGGCTTAAGCGATCCATAATTTACGTACAAAGCCACGGGCGGCGAGTCAAGGGATATGAGGGCGCTTGGCCCGGAAGAGCAATGGATCCTGTACTTGAAGCAGACGGATCTACGACCTATCCGTTATGGTAACGATGATGAAGATAGCGATCGTGGCCCAGCCGTTTGACATTCTTCCCCCTCGCGGGAGTTCTCTGGCGATCTGGGCCCAGGAGTTGGCCGGGCGACTTGTCCCGCGTCACGATGTCACGATTCACAGCCGCGAGACCATGGATTCCCCGGTCGACGAAACGCGAGATGGTATCCGTCACCGACGGGTCAGTCTCGAAGCCGACAATACGCTGGTCTACCGACTTCGCAAACTTGAACGGATTGCAAGTAGGCTGTTCCGTCGAGATGTCGACCTGTACTACCGACACTACTATTTCGCCCGTCGATTCCACCGAAACTATGTCGCAAAAGTGGCTGCGACGGTCGCCGCCGACGGGGCAGACGTGATCGTCGTCATCAACTTTTCACAATTTGTGAAGTCCCTTCGTCAGCGCAATCCGAACGCGAAGATTGTTCTCGTGATGCAGTGTGACTGGCTAATCGAACTGCCCAGGCATGAGATCGCCGAAGTGTTAGAGGAAGTCGATGCCATCTGTGGTTGCAGCAGTTACATCACCGGTGGAGTGGCCAAACGATTTCCAGAGCACGCCGCCAAGTGCCACACGTTGTACAATGGCTCAAATCCCGATCTATTTCGAGCCCCCGACTCCCAGGAGGTCGATCTAAAAAGGCAAGAGTTAGACCTGCAGGGTAAGAAGGTCATCACGTTTGTTGGACGTGTTACGCCAGAAAAAGGAGTGCATACCCTCGTGGCAGCGATGCGAGAGGTCGCGAAGAAGGTTCCCGAAGCAGTTCTGCTGGTCATCGGCGGGTTCTACGCAAATCCGCCGAGTCCACGTTGGTTAAGTAGGGGCGATCGCACGCCCGAGTTGACGGCGATTGAGACCCTGAAGCCCGGCTATCGTGAGCGGGTTGAGGCTCTGGCAGCGGCGGCAGGGGAGTCTGTCCAAATCCTCGGGAGTGTCCCTCACACGGAACTTCCATTGTTGTACGCGATGTCCGAATTCTTCGTGCACCCGTCGATCTGGAACGAGCCGTTCGGCATGATTCTTACCGAGGCGATGGGGTGTGGGAAACCCGTGATCTCGACGCCGACCGGCGGGATCCCGGAGGTCGTTGCCGACGGTGAGACCGGGCGATTGGTTGAGCCCAACTGCCCCGAAGTGATGGGTCGAGCGATCATCGACATGCTGCGCGACGACGAGGGGCGTCGAAGGATGGGCGAGCGCGGTCGTCAGCGGATGCTCGAACGATTTACCTGGGACAATACCTCGCGGAGGTTCGACGACATCCTTGCCACTCTGAAATGAATTCTACGGATATTCCTCGACTCGTTGCCCTGCGCCGCTGGCTGGTCCCGGCCTTGCTGTTGCTGTTTGCTTCGCAGGGCCTGTTCAGCATGCGGCAGAAGTCGGTGACGACCGACGAGATCATGTACCTGACGGCGGGTTACTACCACCTACGTACCGGCGAGTTTGGCTACAACCGGACCAATCCGCCGTTGACGAAGATGTTGACTGCACTCCCGTTGCTGGTTTTGTCTCCCGACCTACCGGCTATAGAGAGCGATCCGGCCACCTGGTCCGAAATCGAGCAATGGCGTTATTCACGGAAGTTCCTTTACGAAAATCGAATCAACGCGGACCGCATCCTGTTCGCGACGCGCCTGCCTGTCCTGGCCCTGGCACTTATCCTGGGGTTGTACGTCCAACGCTGGGCTCGACGGCTCTACGGCGAACGCGCAGCGTTGCTATCGTTGTTTCTGTTCGCGTTCTCACCTAACCTGCTGGCGCATGCACGCCTGGCGACTCAGGACCTGGCGCTGGCGACTTTCGGATTCGCGGCTGCGTACCACCTGTGGCGCTATATCGAGCAGCCTACCTGGCGTCCGTTGCTTCTGAGCGCAACCTACTTTGCCGTCGCTGCGGCGACGAAGACTACTGCCATCCTACTGGTCCTGCCGCTGTTGCTCGCCCTGACGTTGCCGTTCCTCTCGGCGAGCCGCGATTCTTCACCAGGTATCTCTGCGGGCCCCCTGGATCGGATCCGGCGGCCGCTCCCACGCCGACTGGCGAAGATCGTCCTGACGTACGGGGTGTTCGCGATCTGTTCTCTGTCAGTCTTGAACCTGAGCTACGGCTTTGAGGGCAGTTTCGTCTCCGCCGGTCACTATGAGAAGGCCCGAACTCTGGAGCATCGATTGTCCACAGTGGCTCCACCCCTCGCGCCCGTGTTCAGGGCCGGCCTGCATCTACCGGTTCCGATCCCCGAGCCGATGATCCGCCTGATCGAGTTTCAATCGACCCGGATCTCCGAGGGAAACAACGTCTTCTTTCACGGGCGACTCTCCAGAGAAGGCTGGTGGTACGTGATTCCCGTTGCCGTCCTGATCAAGACGCCCTTGCCGCTCTTGCTGTTGGCCTCTCTGTCGATGGGCGCCATCGTCTGGCGCCGACGACCGTTGATGGGTGAGTGGTTTTTGATCGGGACGACGTTCTTCATGCTGGCTCTGTTCGCTTACTTCAAGAGTGTCAGTATCGGTCTGCGTTATGTCCTGTTGATCTATCCGTGTCTCCATGTCCTGGCGGGTCGTTGGCTACAGGACGGGCGGGTCTTGCGAAGAGGCGCTCGGGTCGCGCTCACATTGGCCCTGTCCTGGTACCTCGTGGGGGCCGTCAGGACCTATCCCCATTACCTGCCGTATTTCAATGAAACCGTCGGCGGATCGCGTAACGGGTATCGGTTCCTTGCCGATTCATTCGTAGATTGGGGACAGGACCTCCCGGCATTGAAGATCTACATGGAGCGGAACGGGATCGAGCGAATTCGGCTGGCCTATTTTGGCAGCGCTGACGCTACGCATCATGGGATCGAGTACGATTACCTTCCATCCGTCGGACTGGCTCCGAATGGTCCCGGCCAGAAGTGGTGGTACGAGCCGGATGCTTTGCCCGGGGAGCGTTTTGACCCTGCGGGTGGACCGATCGCGATCAGTGCCACTATGTATAACGGTGTGTTCTTGACCGGCTTCTACGAGCCGCTCCACGAACTGGAACCGGTGGCCCAGGTCGGACATTCGATTCTGATTTTTGATCCGGAGAGGCGGTAACGCCCGGGAGACTGCGAAGATGCTGCAAGAACCGACTCGGGGCGATCTGATGACCGTGGACAGCCGGGCGACGCTTGAATTGTCGGTGATCTGTCCGTTCTACAACGAGTCCGAGATCCTCGTGGCCGCCCTCCACGGTCTCCTCAAGAAACTGCGCGAATTGTCGGTCGAATGGGAGTTGATCGTCGTCAACGACGGCTCGCGAGACGGCTCGCTGGACGTGGCTCGCGACGTCGCCGCCGACGAACCGCGGCTGCGTGTGCTGTCCTACGACCGCAACCGCGGTCGGGGCCATGCGTTGCGGACCGGAATCGGGCAGGCTCGCGGTGCGATCATCGTCACCACCGAGATTGATCTGTCATGGGGAGACGATATCGTCGAGCAACTCTACACGGCGATTCAAGCTGACCCCGCAACGGACATCGTCATCGCCAGTCCGCATCTTTCCGGTGGTGGCTATCGAAACGTTCCGTGGAAGAGGGTTTTCTTCAGCCGTTTCGGCAACCGCGTTATCCGCACGCTGATGACCAACGCCGCCACCATGAATACCGGCATGACCCGGGCCTACCGTCGATACTGTATCCGTTCCTTGCCGTTGGAAGAGGATGGTAAGGAGTTCCACCTGGAGGTGGTTCTAAAGGCCCAGGCGTTGAACTACCGCTTCAGCGAGATCCCGGCGCTGCTTGAGTGGAAGGAGTACAAGCTTCAGGATCGCAAGGTCGAGCGCAAGAGTTCTTCCAAGGTCAATAAGCTGGTTCTGACCCATAGCCTGTTTAGTTTGTTTGGAAATCCAATGCGCTATGTCTGGGGGCTAAGCGTTGTCAGTCTATTGCTCAGCTTCGGTTTTCTGGTGGCTGCAATCTGGCGTCTATTCCTTGGTCAGGTTTCGGTCTACATGGTGATCATCAGCCTTGCGATGGCAATCATCACGATGATGCTGTTTGCCTTCGGGGTCATCGCTCAGCAGGCCAACATGGTTCAGAAGGAAATATGGACGCTGAAGCAGGGGCTTCGGGACCTGATGCGGGAGCGGTCGGTCAGGGGGCCGTCAGGCGTCAATGACGCGGATCGATAAAATCCGTCTTGTAAGACCTTCACTTACAGGATTCGACGTGGAAAACTCCCGGGAAACTCGGTAGTCTCGTTCGAGGTCGCGGGACCCCCGGAGATTTGGGTAGCAACGTGAATAATCCCAAGGCCGTGATCCACGTCGATCTCGATGGGGCGGCAGACATCTTTGGCTGCCATGGCCTGTCCTGGGAGTCGGAAACCGATCCTATCTTCGAGAGCGGCCTTTCTGCATGCCTCGATTTTCTTGACGTCCATCAACTCAAGGCGACCCTGTTCGTGATCGCCCGCGATCTCGAGAATCCAGCCAAACTGGCGTTGTTACAGGACGCGGTGGCTCGGGGCCACGAGATCGCCTCCCACACGATGCACCACGCCTGGCTGTCGGACTGTAGTTCGGAGCAGAAGCGCGCCGAGATCTTTGAAAGCAAGGCTGCCCTGGAGAAGACGTTGGGTGTCAACGTCGGCGGCTTCCGCGCGCCGAGTTACAAGATCGATCGTGAAGCACTGGAACTCGTTGCTGAGGCCGGTTATCGCTATGACTCGTCGGTCTATCCCGATTCGGCTTTCGCACGTAGAATCGGGGTCCCTTCGATCCTTTCAACGCCTTCGCGGCCACTGCTCGATCGAGATCTGATTGAGTTGCCGATGCCATCCCATCGACCGGCGCCGTTTCCGTTCCATCCGTCCTACGGACAGGTCCTAGGCGGTTGGTACTCTCGCTGGCGACTCAATGCATTTCGCCGCAGCGGGAACCCTCTCGTGCTGCTATTTCACCTGGCGGATTTCGCAGCACCGCTGGCAAAATCAGAGCTCAAAGGTCACAAATCCAAGATCTACACCCAGTCACATCTTTCACAGCGCTCCAAATTGCGGCACTGTGAAGAAGTGATCGAGCAGGTAAAGGCGTTGTACGACACCACGACGACTGATCGACTAGTTGAGCAAGGGACTCGCTCTAGAGATCTTGTGCTCGGAATCAGCACGACTCACGAAACGGGAAGTTCGCTGTTTGATGGCCACAACTGCCTGGCAGCCATCAGCGAGGAGCGGATGGATCGGGTCAAGTTTTCGACGATCTATCCGCCGGAAAAAAGTATTCGGGCAGTGATCGAGACTGCGGGAGTCTCACCGGAGCGGATCACCGATGTGGTTGTGGCGGGCATTCCCGGCGGGAAGTTGTTTCGGCGAATGGTCGCCAATCAGTGGGCCGACACTTCCGATTTTCACGGGTGGAACGACTATTTCCCGCACTTCAACAAACTGCTTTACAGGGTGTACGCCTGGAAGCGTGCACTGGGCTACGGACGTGTAATTACCTTCCTGAAGCAGGCTTACGGGATCGAGCCACGTCTTCATTTTGTACCGCATCATTTGTGTCACGCTTCGTCGGTCTACCGGACGGCCCCCTTCGACGATGCACTGATCGTTACCGCCGACGGGGTGGGGGATTACGACTCGATGTCGGTTTCCTACGGCATGGAGGGGCGGATCCGTCATCTGCATACCATCGAATACCCGCACTCCCTCGGGCAGTTCTACACCGCCTGCACGCAGGTGCTCGGGTTCAAGGCCAACCGCCATGAGGGCAAGATTACGGGACTCAGTGGATTTGGCGAGGCCAAACCCGATCTGTATGACAAGGTGCGGAGCACCATCCGCGTTTCCGGGCCCGGCTTCCAGCTTGACAAGCGTTACTACTCCGAGGGCATCATTCGCGGTTTCGGCTTCGGTAGCATGATGCGAGGTGAGAGTCTTTTTGAGGCTCTGCAATATCGCAACTACAAACAGCCCCTCGCGCGACTGTTAGAGGGTTACTCACGCGAAGATGTGGCTCATGTCTTTCAGCGAATTCTTGAAGAAGAGCTTATCGCGATCGTGCGCCCATTCGCAGAGCAAACGGCGGCCCGCAATCTCTGTCTCAGTGGCGGTATCTTTGCTAACGTCAAGGCCAATGCCGCGTTGTTTCACGCGTTCGGCTTCGAAAACGTCTACATCTATCCGAACATGGGCGATGGCGGGCTCGGCCCCGGCGCGGCACTGGAGTTGATGCAGGCAGAACCGACTCCGAGCGATAGCATGTATCTGGGTCCCGAGTACAGCGAGGCTCAAATGGTCGAGGCTCTCGACGCCGTGGCGGACGAAGGCTTAACCTACGAGAGACTCGACGACCCGGAAACGCGGATTGCAGAGCTTCTGGCGGAGAAGAACGTCATCGCGCGATTCGACGGCCGCATGGAATTTGGTCCCCGCGCGTTGTGCAACCGTACGATCCTTTACAGCACGACAGAACCCGAGGCCAACGATTGGCTCAACAAACGGTTGGGGCGGACCGAGTTCATGCCGTTCGCCCCGGTCGTGATGGCGGAACACGCGGACCGACTCTTCCCCAGCGTCAAGGGTATGGAGCACGCCTGCAAGTTCATGACGATCATTCTGGACTGCACCGAGTGGATGAAGGAACACTGCCCGGCGGTGGTACACGTTGATGGCACCGCACGTCCCCAGTTCATCACTCCGGAGATTAATCCCAGCATCTACCGCATCCTGGAGCGCTACAACGAATTGACCGGCATTCCGGTGTTGGTAAATACCAGTTTCAATATGCACGAAGAGCCGATCGTCTGTTCGCCGAAGGATGCAATTCGCGCTTATTTGTCTTCGCGTCTGGATTATCTTGCGATGGGTCCCTTTCTGGCCACGATCAAGAGTGAAACGCAGCAAGACGAATGAAGCAGGGCTCGTCCATTCGGCGCTACACCCTGATCACGATCAAGTTGGTGGTCGCCGTTGCAATACTGGTCTGGCTGGCCCGTTCGGGTCATCTCGACCTGGCAGTTGTTGGCGCTGCGCGCGACCATTGGCCATGGTTGCTCGCGGCCCAGCTGCTCTTTGGCGTCGTTCAATGGATGTGCGCAGTTCGGTGGCGATGGCTACTACGAGCAACCGGCGTCGAATGCGGGATGTTGCGAGTCTTTCAGCTTACGTTGGCGGGGCTCCTTTTCAATCAGGTGCTGATCGGATCGACCGGCGGCGATGTCTACCGGGTCTTGGCATTTAGGGTCAATAGCACCGAACGAAGAATGGCGATCGTCGCCTCGGTGGCCATTGACCGCGTTCTGGGTCTTTATGCAATCATTCTGGTCGTTCCTCTAGCGTTGCTCTGGAATCGGGCATTGATCGGTCAGAGTCGAATCGTCGATCTCGTTCTATTGGCGTGTCTGGTTGCGGTTGTTCTCCTTCCGGGTGTCGCCTGGTTTCTCTATCGACTGTCTATGGGATCCTCGTTGGCAGGGACGACGTGGATATCCCGTTGGCTTGAGATGGCGCGCAATAGCTTGCGGCCGTTCCGGGGTCAGCGAGCACTCCTTCTTCGCGCGTTTGTCGTGTCGTTTGTCAGCCAAATCCTGATCGTCGTCTTCAACATCATGCTGGCGTTCTCGATTCTCGGAACCGACATACCGTGGCCCAGCTTCTTCTTGCTGATCCCGATCGCAATGCTTGGAATGGCGGTACCCATCAATCCGCCCGGAGCCCTCGGGACCGGGGAGGCGATGTACGTGTTCTTGCTCGGTCTGGTGGGTGTGGGGTCGGGCGGAGTGATTTCGCTTCTGCAGCGCTTTACAACGGTTCTGTGGGCTCTACCCGGGGCGCTGGCCTTCGTGCTGCCGGCACCATCGAGTGACCGTTACAATGACGCCACTACCGAGAAGGAAAGCTGACCGCCGTGACGATCGACCCCGCCAGTCTGTATCAGCAGACGTTACTCCAGGAGCACCGTCGGGTCCTCGGAATGCTCGACCGCGATGCTTGTAGTCGGTCCTTCGGCTGCCTCGATCGCACCTACTGGAGTTGGAAGTTTACCGACTTCCCCGGTGCTCGATTCCAGGAAGGGATCTGCACCCTGGCCTATTTGTACGTCACTGAATTCGAGGGCAACCCACTCTACGGCAGCGAGGTTTTGCGTGGTTGGCTGCAGGGAGGCTTTCGTTACTGGGCACAGATTCAGAACCGCGGCGGCGATTTCAACGAGGCCTACCCCGGTGAGCGATCCCTGGCGGCGACCGCTTTCACCGGTTTCTACATGTCCGAGGCCTATCTACTGCTCGAAGGACATCTCGATGACGAGGTCAGCGACGGCTTCCGCGCGACCCTGCGTGGGGTTGCTGACTGGCTAACCGTGAACGACGAGTCCCACGGTTTCCTATCGAATCATCTGGCGGCGGCGGCGGCGGCATTGCTACACGCGTCTCGGATTCTCTCGGAACCGAAATACTTCGAACGGTATCGCTACTTTCTCGAAAAGATCCTCGCGCATCAGTCTGATGAGGGTTGGTACGAGGAGTACGGTGGAGCCGACCCGGGTTACCAGACTCACGGAACGTTTTACCTGGCTCGTTGCTGGGAGTTGACCGACGACGATCGGTTACTCGAGTCACTGCAGCGGGCGTGTGAATTTCTGAAGCATTTCATTCACCCCGACCGAAGTATCGGCGGCGAGTACGCCAGTCGCAACACGCAAACCTACTATCCGGCCGGCTTCGAGATGCTCTCCGGTAAGAGTGGAGCGGCGAGGTGGATCGCCGAGACCATGCGGGAATCCGTCCTCGATGGTAGTGCCGCCGGTCTGGTGTCCGTGGATCCCTACAACTACTTCGTGCTCATGAATAACTACGTGTTCGCGCTCAGGGCGTTGGGCAAGGATTCGAGGACCGCGATCGAGAGCGATCCACCCTCGGCGGATGCACAGACCTGGTCGTTTCCTCTCGCAGGATTGTTGAAGGTCCGGCGTCGCCGGTACGATCTCTTCGTGGGGTTGTCGAAGGGTGGCGTCGTCAAGCTCTTCGACCGACAGCGGAAACGGTTGGTGTTCTCCAGTTGTGGGTATCTGGGGAGCCTGGTGGGCGGCAAGAATTGCTCCAACCAGTCATTCGTTGCGAATGCCGATGTGGCGCTCGACGGCGATCGAATTCGGGTCAACGCTCCGTTCTACATCTTCGCCCGACCGCTGATGACGCCATTCAAGTTCCTGCTATTTCGCGTGTTTACGTTGACGACCGGTCGATTCAGCGCCGTCGCCGCGTGGCTCAAACGGCTGCTTGTGCGTGTCTTGATCTATCGCAAGCAGGACGTGGGTCTTCAGCTCGAGCGGATGATCGAGACGGGCGAAGAATGCGTAACGATTGTCGACCGGATCTCAGGGGCCGACCTACAACGCATCGAACGTCTCGAGCATCGAAGCGTGTTCACCACGATCCACATGGGGTCTTCACGATACTTCGTTCCTCACGAACTGGCGCTACCGGAGATTATCGACACCGTGATCGATCGTCGAGGCCAGGTCACCGAACCTATCGAGAAACGAATTCAGATCCGAATCGGCGAGCTGGACGAGTAGAAGCTTATGTGTGGCATCGTCGGATTCTGTGGTTTTTCCGCTCCAGACTTGCTGGAGCAGATGACCAAGATGTTGACCCATCGTGGGCCTGACGATTCCGGCACCTTCGAGGAAGGCGCGGTTTCCCTGGGTCATCGCCGACTTAGCATCATCGACATCGCGGGCGGGCACCAGCCGATGTTCAGCCCCGATCGCCGGTATGTCATCGTCTTCAACGGTGAGATCTACAATTACCGGGAGCTGCGTCAGACGCTGATCGGTCGTGGCTATAGCTTCCGATCAGATTCCGACACCGAAGTTTTACTGGCCTGCTATGCGGAATTCGGTGTCGACGCCCTGGACAGACTCAACGGGATGTTCGCCTTTGCGATCTATGATCGAGAGGAGAAGTCTCTGTTTCTTGCGCGGGATCGCGTCGGCATCAAACCGCTGTATACGCTACAAGTGGGTGATCGATTCTTGTTCTCTTCGGAGAGCAAGACGTTCTGTTGCTGGAACGAATGGAATCGCGAAGTGAATCTCGATGCGCTTCAGGGCTACCTGGCGCTGCGATATGTCCCCGGCAACACGACTCTCCTGAAGGGTGTGCGGCGGCTTCCGGCTGGGCACTATCTGATCCATCGTCGTGGGGAGACCCGGACCGTTCGATACTGGACCCCGCCGACGGGTGACACCAAGCAGAACTATAGCTCCGAGGGCGAGGCCATCGAAGCACTCGGCGAGCAACTGGAGCGTAGCGTCCAACGACGGCTGATTTCTGATGTGCCGGTGGGGGCATACCTCAGCGGAGGGTTGGATTCGAGTCTGATCGTGGCATTGATGACTCGCCAGAAAATGGGTCAAGTAAATACGTTCTCTGTCGGATTCGATTACGAGCATGACGAATTGCGTGAGGCCGAAGCCACTGCGGATCTACTGGGCTGCAAACATCACACGATTCAGTGTGGGCCGACCGATATCGACCTGTTGCAGGACGTTGTCTACCATTCCGACGACCCTCTGGGCGACCCGATTAGCCTGCCGATGTACAAGCTTGCCCACGAGGCCAAGAAGCAAGTCACCGTCATCCTCACCGGAGAAGGTGCCGACGAGTTCTTCGGGGGATACCTCTTTCACAAGGTGCTCTGGCTCGCAGATCTGTACACGCGGATCGCTCCACGCCTGCTGCGAAGGGGAGTGGTCCATCCACTCCTACGTTTGACGCCGCCGGGACTGTTGAATCTTGCCTTCAAATACCCTGCGAGCCTCGGTCGTCGCGGCAAATTGAAACTTCTCGACTTTCACGACCAACTCGAGGAAGACGACCTCGATGCGCGCTATCGGCACCTGATCTCGTTGTTCGACCGCCGGGATACCGACGGGCTATTCCACGAGGATGTTCTTGGCGAAATCGGATCGTCCACAGATATCGCCGAGGACGATGCGGTCGCGACACGTAGATTCGATGAGATGCTGCGGTTGCAGTTCGGTCACTGGTTGCCGGACAATATGCTGTTGCGCCAGGACAAGATGAGTATGGCCGCCGGCATCGAGGGTAGGGTTCCTTTTCTTGATCACGAGTTGATCGAGTTCGCTTTCGGGCTTCCTCGAAAGTTCCACATTCGTCGACTGATCGGGAAGTACTGCTTGCGGCGTGTGGCGGAAGGGTTGCTTCCGCGGACGACGGCTCGACGACGCAAGATGCCGTTTTATGTTCCGGTGGAAGGTCACTTTGGTAACCCACGCTTTCTTGCGATGATGGAAGACCTGATCGGGGACGAGGCGGTTCGGCGACGAGGCATTTTCAGGCCCGAGGCCATCCAGGGGCTCCGCAAGGCGCTTCACGACCGCGAGTTTATCCTGGCCAAGCAGGTCTTCAGTCTGATGACACTCGAGTTGTGGTTTCGGTCGTTTATTGACGGTAGCGGCTCGCGCCGCTTGACCAATCCCTGACGAGATCCCTATAGATATGGATACGGACTGATCGGAGGATGCAGTGAAAGTAGCGATTCTGGCAGGTGGGATGGGCACTCGGCTTGCCGAGGAGACCGAGATCCGTCCGAAACCGATGGTGGAGCTCGGCGGACGTCCCATCCTCTGGCACATCATGAAGCACTACGACAGCTTCGGGCACCGGGAATTTGCGATCGGCCTGGGCTACAAGGGCGAATACATCAAACGCTGGTTCATGGACTATGCGGCCCTGGAGGGCTCTCTGACGGTGCAAACGAAGACGGCTGAGGTCGTCACCCATGCCACTCACAGCGAGGATTGGTCGGTCGATCTGATCGAGACCGGTTTGCACACCATGACCGGCGGTCGTATCAAACGACTGGCACCCTGGTTGGGCGAATCCACCTTCATGTTGACCTGGGGGGATGGTGTCTCCGATGTCGATCTGGACAAGCTGCTCGCGTTCCATCGGTCCCATGGCAAGCTGGCGACAATGACGGCGGTCCGACCGGCGGCCCGCTATGGCCACCTGGAATTCGACGGCGACAAGGTGGTGCAGTTCACGGAGAAGCCCCAGACCAGCGAAGGTTGGATCAATGGGGCGTTCTTCGTGCTGGAACCTCAAATCTTCGACTATATTGACGGCGACAATGTTATGTGGGAGCACGCACCCCTCGAGCGACTAGCGGGTGACGGGCAGTTGATGGCGTACAAGCACGACGGCTTTTGGCAGTGTATGGACACGCTGCGCGAGAAGCACATTCTCGAAAACTTATGGAACAGTGGCAACCCGCCGTGGAAGAGTTGGGAGTAGTTTGATGCGTGTTCTTGTAACCGGAAACCGTGGGTACATCGGGTGTGCCCTCGTGCGATTGCTTCAAGAGCAGGGGCACGAGGTCCGCGGCCTGGACTCTGATATTTTCCGCTCCTGCACTTTCACCGGAGAGGTTCCTGACATACCGACTCTGGTCAAGGACGTCCGCGAGGTCGAGGCGACCGATCTCGACGGATTGGACGCGATCATTCACCTGGCGGGTCTCTCCAACGATCCGCTCGGCGACTATCTACCGAATCTGACGGATGAGATCAATCACCGGGCCTCGGCACGATTGGCCGGACTAGCCAAGCAAGTTGGCGTCGGTCGGTTTCTATTCGCGTCTTCGTGCAGCAATTACGGTGCCGCAGGCGATAACTTCCTCGACGAGAACGCCGCGTTCAATCCAGTCACGCCATACGGCGAATCCAAGGTCAACGTCGAGCGTTCGGTCTCTCAACTTGCCGACGACAATTTTAGCCCGGTGTTTCTGCGGGCCTCCACCGCCTACGGATTGTCTCCACGCATCCGATTCGATCTCGTGATCAACAATCTGACTGCCTGGGCCTTCACGACGGGTCGGGTGTATCTCAAGAGCGACGGCACGCCGTGGCGGCCGATCGTGCACATCGAAGATATTTCGCGGGCCTATATCGCGGCTCTCGAGGCCCCCCGTGAGTTGGTCCACAATCAGGCTTTCAACGTCGGTACGACAACCGAAAATTACCAGATCAGCGAACTGGCTGACATCGTCCAGGACGTGGTTCCAAACTGTCGCGTCGAGTATGCCCCCGACGCGGGCCCCGACAAGCGCTGCTATCGCGTGGACTGTAACCGGATTGCACGGACGCTCCACGGCTTCAAGCCACAGTGGACCGCCCGTCTCGGCGTCATCGAGCTGTACGAGGCCTATAAACGGGTCGGCCTGACCCTGGAAGCGTTCGAAGGCGAACAGTTCATGCGAATCGCCCATGTAAAGAAGCTCATTGGAGACGGCGCGATGGGGACGGATCTACGTTGGGTGACGGCGAAGGAAGCCGGGTCGTGAGTCGGTCGATTTCTGAAACATCCTGCCGCAGCTGCAGCAGCGACGACCTGTCCGTAGTCCTGGACCTTGGTTCGACACCGCTTGCCGACCGGATGCCGACTGTCGAGCAACTTGCTGATCCGGAACCGACCTTTCCGTTGACCCTGGTCTACTGTCAGGACTGTGCACTCGTGCAGATACGCGAGACCGTGCCGCCGGAGATCCTGTTCTGTGATGACTATCCTTATTTTTCGTCATTCTCCGACGCGCTGCTGAAGCACTCTCGGGCAAACGTCGAGGAGCTGATCGATCGACGTCAACTGGGACCGGAGAGTCTGGTCATCGAATTGGCCAGCAACGATGGCTACTTACTTCAGTACTACAAGCAACAGAACATACCTGTCCTGGGAATCGATCCTGCCGAGGGGCCCGCGAACGCTGCTATTGAGCGAGGCATTCCGACGGAGAACGTGTTCTTCACACGAGAGTTGGCAGATCGACTAGCCGCGGAAGGCCGACGAGCCGATGTCATTCACGCCAACAACGTGCTGGCTCACGTCGCGGATACCAACGGTTTTGCGGCGGGTGTGGCAGCAATCCTCAAGGACGATGGTCAGGCCGTCATCGAGCATCCTTACGTTCGGGATCTTGTGGATAAGAACGAATTCGACACGATCTATCACGAGCATCTCTGTTACTTTTCGGTCACTGCCCTCGATGGGCTTCTTCGAAGACACGGTCTTTACCTTCAGGACATCCGGCGACTCACAATCCATGGTGGTTCTCTGCGTTCGTACATCGGGAAATCCGATACTCCCAGTGAGAATGTCACTCGATTGCTCAAGGAAGAGCGGGGGTTGGGGATGGACGGCCCCGAATACTACGTCGAGTTTTCGGGCCGGGTGCAAGAACTCCGCAAGAGCCTGCATTCGCTGCTCACAGATCTGAAAGCGAAGGGACACAGTATTGCGGCGTACGGTGCGGCGGCAAAAGGCAGCACGTTGATCAACGTGGTGGGAATCGGCAGCGAGCTGGTCGACTTCGTTGTCGATCGCAACACTCACAAACAGGGCCGTCACATGCCCGGCAAGCGCATACCGATTCTTGCTCCCGAGGAACTCCTCAAGAGGATGCCCGACTACACATTGGTTCTTCCCTGGAACTTCGCCGACGAAATCCTTGAGCAACAGGCGGAATACCGTCAGCGCGGAGGTCGATTCATTATTCCGGTCCCTTCACCCAGGGTCGTATGAGTTGTCCCGCCTGCAGCGAAGGTACGCTGGAGTCCTTCTTTCGTGTGGAGTCGGCGCCGGGCAATAGTTGCCTGCTGATGGAGTCGGCCGAGGAGGCCCGCGCCTACCCTCGCGGCACGATAGACCTGGGGTTCTGTAGTCGTTGTGGGTTCATATCGAATCAAGCGATCGACCTGTCGCTGACAGAATATTCCGGACGCTACGAGGAAACCCAGGGGTTTTCCCCGACGTTTCGGAAGTTCCACGAGCGGTTGGCTAGAGATTTGATTGAGCGACACGACTTGCGAAATAAGCACGTCGTCGAGATCGGATGTGGCAAGGGGGAGTTTCTCCACATGCTCTGCGCGTTCGGTGACAATGACGGTCTCGGCTTCGATCCGTCTTACATCGAGGGGCGTGAGCAACCGATTCGTGGCGAGCGAGTACGGTTCATCACGGAGTACTTTTCCTCCGATCAGTCGGTGGATGAGGCCGACTTCGTGGCGTGTAAGATGACGCTCGAACACATCCCGGAGTGTCGCGAGTTCATGAGCGCGATCCGTCATTCCGTGCACGGCCAGCCGGACACGGTTGTGTTTATTCAGGTCCCAGAGGCGACCCGCATCCTGACCGAGTGCGCGTTCGAGGACATCTACTACGAACACTGCTCATACTTCACCCCATACTCGCTCCGTCGCCTATTCGATGGCCTTGGCTTCGAGGTCGTGCGGAGCGATATCGAATACGACGGCCAGTACTTGACCGTCGAGGGGCGTTACGGGCAGCCCGGGTCGTCCTCCCCGTCGAGCGGACTCGCGGACGACGCGGAGTTGACACGACTTAAAGATCTTGTCGGGAGTTTTCCGCAGCGGGTTGCCGAGAAAGTCGGCCAGTGGCGCGACGAGATCCAACGTCGAACGGCCGCGGGAGAGCGGATCGTACTCTGGGGTTCCGGTTCCAAGGGTGTCTCATTTCTGACGACCCTCGGCATCACCGATGAGATCGAGCACGTGGTCGATATCAACCCCCATCGACAGGGCTTTTTCATGGCCGGGACCGGGCAGCGCATCGTCGCACCCGAAGATCTGAAGTCTCTTCGCCCGGATTACGTCGTGATCATGAATCGGATTTACACCGAAGAGATCCGCCAGATGCTTACGGAGCTTGGGCTGCATCCCGAGCTCGCGGCCCTCTGATGGCCGGCTCGGCCAGCTGTCCGGTCTGTCGTCAGACCGAGACCGAAACGACCGTCGAGCTGCGGGGTGTCCCCGTCTTCTGCAATGTTCAGTATCCCAGCGCAGAGGAAGCACGCGCCCAGCCCACCGGGGATCTCGTGCTGGAGCTATGCCGGGGCTGCGGTCATCTATTCAATCGGACATTCGACGCGAGCCTGCTGGACTACAATCAGGAATACGAGAACTCCCTCCACTTCTCGGCGGTTTTCAACCAGTTCGCCCATGACCTGGCCGTGGGGCTTGTCGATCGGCACGACCTACGCGGGAAACGGGTCCTGGACGTGGGTTGCGGAAAAGGGGACTTCCTGAGTCTGATCAGTGACCTGGGTGGGAACGATGGTTTCGGCTTCGATCAGAGTTACGAGATTGGACGCGCGGCGATCCCGGAACGAGGCACCGTTCGCTACTTCAACGAGTTCTTTGGACCCCAGCATTCGGATCTGTGTCCAGACCTAATCACCTGCCGTCATGTTCTCGAGCATATCGTCGAGCCGGTTCCGTTTCTGAAGGGACTATCAGACGCTGTCGCCGAGCCCGGCCACTGTCGTTTCTACCTGGAAGTCCCAAACGCGCTGTTCACGGTACGGGATCTTGGAATCTGGGATCTTATCTACGAGCACTGTCAGTACTTCTCCGCGTCTTCATTGGCGCGGGCGTGTACGCTAGCCGGGATTGCGACGGACGATGTCACGGAGAGCTTTGGCGGGCAGTACCTGGGTCTGAACGGGCGGATCGCGGCGCAGGAGAGTGCTGCGGGGACCTTCGTGGACCCCTCTGGCGTCGTCAGGACGGCGACGCGGTTTCATGAGGCGTTCCAGAGCAAGCTTCAGCGTTGGCGCGCCGCACTGTCCACTCTCCCGGCTCCCGTCGTCGTCTGGGGCGGCGGCTCCAAGGGCGTGACGTTCTTGAATCTGGTGGATCGCGACGCAAAGGTCACCGCGATCGTCGACGTCAATCCACACAAGCAGGGAAAGTTCGCCCCCGGGACCGGCCACCCGATCGTCAGCCCCGCCGATCTACGGGAGCTGCGACCGCAGACGGTGCTGGTAATGAACCCGCTCTATCGGGATGAAATCGCGGGGATGCTCGACGGGCTGGGGTTGAGCCCGTGTCTTACCGATCTGGATTAAAAAAAAGGGGTGACCGGGTTAGCCCCGGTCACCCCTCTATCAAAACTCACTCACAGACGCGTCTAGCGTCCGCGGTCTCTACTCAAGCTCAGCTCTTTCGAGCGGGCAATCGAGAGTCTGGTTGGCGAACGCCAGCGCGTTCTTGGCCCAGTTGTAGTTCCCCGAAGCGTACGCGTCCTGAACGATCGCGATGATGCCGGCCTCGGTGTAGGGGTAGTTCAGCTCAGAACTGGACGCGTTGAGCAGCGCCGCAGTGGCGTGCCGGCCGAGGGCCTTCTCGCCACCGCCACCCTGCCAGAGCGCGGCGGACAGCGTGATGTTTCCGAACGAAGCCGGAACGCCGAACACGTCGATGTAGTGATCGCCCATCCATCCGGGGGTGTAGCCATCCCAGTTGCCCCAGTGGTGCTCTTGCTTCCAGTAGCCCGGCGTGCAGCCCTGGCCGAGTTCGTTCGTGCAGTCGGCGTTGCAGCCATCACCATCGTCGTTGTTGCCGTCGTCGCAGTCCTCGCCGTCATCCAGGATGCCGTCGCCACAGACCGGGATCGTGCAATCGTTGCGGCACTCGTCGTCGTCGACCATGTTGCCGTCGTCGCAATCCTCGTCGGCGTCAACAATGCCGTCGCCACAGACCGGAATCGTGCAGTCGTTACGACACTCGTCGTCGTCGATGTCATTGCCGTCGTCGCAATCCTCGTCGGCGTCAACAATGCCGTCACCACAGACGGGGATCGTGCAGTCATTGCGGCACTCGTCATCGTCGATGTCATTCCCGTCGTCGCACTCTTCGTTGGGATCGACATTTCCATCGCCACAGCGCGGAATCGTGCAGTCATTGCGGCACTCGTCATCATTCACTGAGTTGCCGTCGTCGCATTCTTCGCCGTCATCCAATTCGCCATCGCCACAGACCGCAGGCACGGTTACTCCCGCGCCGATCCAGACCAACGAAGCGATGAGTTCTCCGGAAGCCGTGTCGTCACGAGATACCGGGAGGATCGTAATCATCGAACTGGCCGCGCCCTCGTTGGCCGGCACATTGACGGACATGCTCAGCGTATCCCACAGCTCGCCGTCGTTACTGCCGAGCGGATTGATGAGCGTTGACATCACGCCGTCGACGTTGAGGTCGATGACATTGGGCCGACCTTCGCCGACGCTTCCGGCAAATACAACCAGATCGACGGTTCGCGCGACCGTTGCTGCCGGAAACTCGAAAGTTTGCGGGATCATACTCTTGCGGGGTTCCGGGAAGAGTCCGAACGCCAGATCGACACCGTCACGAAGCTCGATGTCGGCGGAATTGCCGCCCGTGTCCATGATGACCACCAGGCCGGCACCACTGTTGCCGCCGGCGTAGTCCATATCACCTACGTCGACGAAGTTGAGGCCGCCGGCTACCAGCGCGACGTCGCCGGTTACGTCCGCCCGGAACGCACTGTAGTAGAAGTCGTTCCCGTCGAAGTTGAAGAAGAAGGCCGGCCCACCGATGTCGGTGCCGAGGATCGGCGTTCCATCAAGAAGGATCGAATCATCGCCGAGTTGGTTGCCGATTTCTTCTCCGCCCCAGTAGGCGATGACCTGTTTGATGTCGCCCGTCGGAAGCGTGATCTCGATCGTGCCGCCGTTGGTCTCAAACGTTCCGATTCCGGCGGCGACGACCTCGTCGCCCGATTCCAGAACCAATCCCAACGGAGCGCCCAGCGTCTCGGTACCGTCCGCCAGCGAGGGCGTGATGGTAGCGAGCAGCAGCAGCGCGATTCCCATCAGTGTGGGAAATCTGTGTGCTCTCATTTTTGAGTTCCTCCCGAAAAACCAGCCCGTGTTGGTGCCAGCTTTTCAAAAATGTAACAAATTGCCTTTGACTCGTGCGTAACGTAGTCGTTGTATCAGACTCTACGGCCAATTCTCCTCGGAGCGAGCCAAATGTCGCTCAACTACTAGAAATAATTCTTAGATTATTGAAAGTATTATCGAGTGATTCCGTTGCAATGGGATCAACCCCGGTCCGCTCCGACTCTCAGGAGCAGACGCAGCCACCACAGGTCATCCCACCGGAACAGTCGGCGTCAACTTCGCACTGCTCGCCTGCAGCGCCGTTCAGATTGCCGTCGCCGCAGACCGGAACCGTACAGTCGTCGTCGCAGGTGGCACTCGCACCGGCGTCGTCGCAGACTTCCAGGCCCGCGTCGATGGCGCCGTCCCCACAGGTCAACAAGACTCGATAGACGTTGTCGGTGCCGGTGCCGGCCAGGTAGAGCGTGCCCCCGTCATCGACGGCGACGCAGAAGTCTGACGCCTCGGTGAAACCGTTGATCCCATCGCCCGTGGAGTCCATCAACTCGGTCACTCCACCACCCTGCGATATTTCGAATGCGTTCTCCGATCCGAACGCGGCCACGTAGATCTTGCCGTTGCCGGCGACGGCGATGCCGGTTGGATTGTCGAGGGGTGCACCGATTCCGGCGCCGGCACTGTCGAGAATCTGGCGGATGACACCGCCCGGATAGATCCGAAACACGTTGTCGCTGACGTTGCCGGTGATGTAAAGCGAATCGTCGGGGCCGACGGCCAGGGCATGTGGCGCAGCCAACAGATTTCCCATGCCGTCGCCACTTGCATCCATTATCTCGGTGAT
>JAOTYK010000020.1 GCA_029861955.1 Acidobacteriota bacterium | reverse complement strand
GCGCGCAGGATCTCGTCTTCGCCAACGCTTCGACATCGGACGACGTCTCGGTGGTGATGGGGCTGGGGGACGGCAGCTTTTCCGCCGAGCGGCACTTCAACGCGGGGCAGGGCCCCCGCTCGGTCGCGGTGGGTGATTTCGACGACGACGGCGCACAGGACCTCGCCGTGACGAACGATGGGTCCTGGAGTGCCGTCGCGGTGCTGCTGGGCGTGGGCGACGGCAGCTTTTCCACGGACCAGCGCTTCGATGTCGGGGACGAACCGCAATCGGTCGCGGTGGGTGACTTCGACGACGATGGCGTGCCGGACCTCGCCGTCGCAAACCCGCATTCGGACGACGTCTCGGTGCTGCTGGGTCTGGGTGACGGCAGCTTCGCCATGGAGCAACGCTTCAGCGTCGGCGGGTTCCCGGACTCGGTCGCCGTCGGCGACCTCGACGGTGACGGCGTACCGGACCTCGCCGTGGCAAACGCCGCCTCGGACGATGTTTCAATCCTGCTGGGGTTGGGCGGCGGAAACTTTGCCGTTGAGCGACGGTTCACAGCGGGCGACGGACCGCTCTCGGTCGCATTGGGTGACTTCGATGGCGATCAGGTGGCGGACCTCGCCGTGACAAATTTCACATCGGACGACCTCTCGATATTGCTGGGCGTGGGCGACGGCAGCTTCGGTTCGGAGCAGCGGATCGGCCTTGGGAACGCTCCAGTTTCGGTTGCCGTCCGTGACTTCGACGGCGATGACGCGCAGGACCTCGTCGTGGCAAACCACTTCTCTCACGACGTATCGGTCCTACTCGGGCTGGGCGACGGCAGCTTCGCGCCTGAGCAGCGCCTGAACGTGGGGGCCTATCCAAGCTCGGTCGTGGTCGGTGACTTCGACGACGATGGCGTGCCGGATCTCGCCGTGACGAACGACGGCACGAGCGACGTATCGGTGCTGATGGGTCTGGGGGATGGCAGCTTTGCCGCCGAACGACGCTTCGCCGGTCGCGGGGACCCGTTATCGGTCGCGGTGGGTGACTTTGACGGCGATGGGCTGCAGGACCTCGCCACGGCGAACTCGGACTCACAAGACGTCTCGGTGCGGCTGGGGTTGGGGACCGGCGACTTCGGAGCGGCTCAGCACTTCGGCACCGGGGACTTCACGTATTCGATCGCGGTAGGTGACTTCAACTGCGATGGCGCGCAGGATCTCGCCGTGGTGAACAAGAGATCGGACGACGTATCCATCCTGATCAATCAACGTGAGGTGGTCCTGTCGATCGAAATCGACATCAAGCCGGGCAGCGACTCCAACAGCGTTAACCCTCGTAGCCGCGGGGTGATTCCCGTCGCGATTCTCGGCAACGACACGTTCTCGGTCTCCGACATCGACGTGACGACGCTGCGCTTCGGTCCGGGAGAAGCGCCCATTGCTCACGGTCTGAACGGTCCCCTGCCCCACGGCGATCACCTGCAGGATGTGAACCACGACGGCTTCATGGACCTGCTCACCCACTATCGCACCCGTGAATCCCATATCGTCTGCGGCGACGAGTCGGTGACGCTTGTCGGCGCGACCGCCGACGGTCAACGGTTCGAAGGGTCGGACGCGATCGGCACCGTGGGTTGCCGAGGGCGGTGACCGCCGGAGCACCATGAAGAGCTGTACTTCCGGCGGCGTTACTTTCGGGGTGCTGAAGCGGCTGAACCCACCTGAGGAGGAGCGTCAGCTCTCCGAGCGACAACGACACGGCGGGAGTCTGTCATGAGCCCTGCGAGGCGAGCACCATCTGTTCGGCCTTCCGCATCAACTCGCGTGCACCGTCCAGGCCCACGGCGTAGTCGACGATGGTGCCATCGCCGTCGACCAGTGCGGTGCGAGGGATCCCGAGGACCTGGAAGGCTCGATACAGGTCGTCCTCAGCGGTGATCGCTACCGGGAACGTAAACGCACGCTTGCGCGCGAACTTCGCAGAGCTCTCCCGCACTTGTCTGCGCTTCTCGGGCTCGGTCGATTCCCCGTAGCGCGTGATCGCCACCACCGACAGACCACGCTCGCGGTGCTTCCGGTAAAGCTCGTCGAGCTCCTCCAATTCGACGTAGCACGGCGAGCACCAGGTGGCCCAGAACGCGACGATCGTCGCCGGTCCAGCGTATGAGGCGGCGGCCGCCAGCGCTTGTGAATCGGTGTTGAGCGGTTCGAGACCGACCAGCGCGGGGGCCTGGGTGCCGCCCAGCAACTCGAACGTTCGCGTCTGCGCTCGTGCTTGAGATTCTCGGACGATGTTCTGCTGGTACAGCCACCCCGCCACCGGCAAGGCCGCTCCGACCAGCAGCAGTAAAGCCCACGGCGCGGCTCGTACGGTCGCCCGGCTGCGCCACAGATTGAACCATCCCAGCGCCAGGCAGATGCCCCCGAAGACCAGTGGGAAGTTCATGATGGAGTTGAACATGCCGAAGGCGGCCAGCCCGCCCACGATCGCCATCGCTACGAACAACTGAACAGTCGACCTGCCTAGCGCGGGTGGCTTCACATCTTTGTCCGACGGCGTCATGGGGTAATCGTATCCAAGTCGGGCGAGAAACGAAAATCCCGGCATCTCTCCCTGCTGAAAAGCGGGACGTGTACCCAAGAGGGGTTTCGGGGACACGTTTCAGTTCGAGCGGTGCTCTCGCCGACTCGTCAAATCTTGACACGTGATTTCGAGTTATCTTTCGGAAACCGTTAGCGGACTCAACCGCGGAGTCTTCCGGGAAATCGGCGTAGAGTGGATCCGGTCCTGGCCTCTCGCACAGCGATCCCGCTTGTCGCCGAGAGTCAAATGCACTACATTGTAGTACATGGGAAAATCCGAAGTGTATAGCTGGCGCGTCGATCCGGAGTTGAAGTCCGCTCTGGAAGAAGCGGCGCGTGCCGAGCAGATGACCGTGTCGAAGCTCCTCGACAGCATCGTCGCCGCCTGGCTGGAACAGGCAGACTCTAATGGCGACCAAGAGGCGATCCAGCGACGCCTGCATAGAGCCGCGACCAAGACACTCGGAAAGATCCACGGAGGGGATCCCCGTCGAGCCGAGCGGTCTCGACAGTTGGTCAGAAAGCGACTGAACAAGCGCCGTGCAGGCTAAGGGACTCATCGACACCGGTGCCATCCTGGCTCTTCTGGACGCTGACGACCGCTGGCACGACCGCTGTCGAGAAGCCTTCACCTCTTTGCGTCTGCCCCTGGCGACGACCGGCGCAGTCCTGGCCGAGGTGTTTCACCTGCTCGGCGACAACCAGAGAGATGTTGCGGCGGCCTGGCGTTTTGTACGCTCGGGCGCGGTGACCTTGCTGTCGATCACCGACGCGGATAGCGCCGCGTTGGAAGAGCTGATGAAACGATACCGCAACCGACCCATGGACTTCGCTGACGCAACCCTCGTGCGTGTGGCAGAACGCGAGGCCGTGTCCACCATCCTCACCATCGATCACAACGATTTCGAGACGTACAGGATCGGAAAGAGGACCCGGTTTCGGATCGCACCGGCTCGGTAGAGCGCAATCGGTACTGAGAGACGCGGTTCGAGATTGTGCGCGGAGACGGCGATCTGGTATCCTCTGCAAACACGGCACAGAGAGCGGGAATAGCTCAGTTGGTAGAGCATCAGCTTCCCAAGCTGAGGGTCGCCGGTTCGAACCCGGTTTCCCGCTCCAGTCAAATCGGAAACCCACGCCTCTACGTAGATGCAACGACGGCGCGACCGGTTGAATTGGCCTAGCATGTAAAGATGAGCGAGGGCCGCAACATCGAGCCATCGGCGACGCCGGAGCCCGTGGCGGGCAACTACTTCGTCTCCGCCTACCCCCCGTTTTCCTGCTGGCAACCCGATCAGACCGATCGGTTTCTTCAAACGCTCGAGACTCCCGCAACCCCGGACCCGTTCGGGCTCTACGTCCACATCCCCTTCTGCATCCACCGCTGCCGTTACTGCTATTACATGGCGCACGACGGGCGGCTGCAGGAGATGGGCGACTACCTCTCGGCGGTGGAACACGAGTTCTCGAGCTACATGAGCAAGCCCGCTATGGATGGGCGTCCTCTGTCGTTCGTCTACTTCGGTGGCGGAACGCCCTCGCTGCTGTCGCTCTCGCAGTTGGAGCGGCTATTCGGCAACCTCCAGGCGACCGCACCCTGGGACGCGGTCGAGGAGGCGACGTTCGAGTGCGCACCCCGTAGCGTGACAGAGGAGAAGCTGCGTTTCTTGCGCGCGGCGGGGATCACGCGGCTCAGCCTGGGCGTGCAACAACTCGACGACACTGTGTTGCGTGACAACGATCGTTCGCACGGCGTGGACGACGTCCTGCGTGCTTACGATAGGGTTCAACGCGTCGGCTTCGACGTCGTCAATCTGGATCTCATCGTGGGACTGGTCGGTGAAACGGAACAGTCATTTTTCGACAGCCTTTCACGCATCATCGATCTGGCGCCCGACAGCGTGACGATCTACCAGCTCGAGATCCCCTTCAATACACCGCTGTTTCGCTCGCTGCGCGAGGACTCGTTGGAGTCGGTGCCGGCGGATTGGGCGACGAAGCGAGATCGGTTGAAGCGCGCTTTCGTGGCGCTCGAGCAGGCGGGCTATTCGATCACCACCGCATACAGCGCGGTGCGTGACCGCGAGAAATGCCGCTTCGTCTACCAGGATGCGCAGTACCGTGGGACGGACCTGCTGGGCATCGGCGTCTCGTCATTTTCTTACCTGGGTGGGATGCATCAGCAGAACGAAACGCGGCTGACCAGCTACGTAGAAGCCCTCAACGCGGGTCAACTGCCGCTGGGAAGAGCCTACGAGTTGAACGCGGCCGAGAAATGGCTGCGCGAGTTCGTGCTGCAACTCAAGCTGGGAACGGTCGATACCGCGGGACTCTGCGCCAAGTACGGGATCGATGCGCCGGATCGTCTCTCGACGACCCTGGAACGGTTCCGGGCGAAGGGCTGGTTGACCGTTCATGCCGACCGGATCGCGCTGACACGCGCCGGATTGCTACGGGTCGATCGGATGATCCCCGAGTTCTACCTGCCCCAGCACCGCACGGGTCGGTACAGCTGAGACGGCGCCGGGAGCGACGCCGTCCCACCTCTCCAACTACTTCAACGTAAGCAACACCGTCGACATCGCGTTCGCACCGGTCACCGCGTGATCGTGAGCCTCGACGGCCTCGATCTCGAACACCTTGCCCGTCTCGATGGTTCGCTCGGTATCTTCACCACCCTCGCGATAGGTCATCGTTCCACCGACGATGACGAACGCGATCTGGCCACCGGGGTGTCCATGCTCCCCGGACCAGACACCGGGTTCGAAGGTCATCGCCTGGACGATGACACGATCGTTCTCGAGGACGACGTTGGTCGGCGTGCCGGCGTACTCCTGCGCGACACCGGTACCGCTGGCCTCGCCCGGAGCTAACGTCACCAGCAGGAACCCGGCGTCTCCCTCGATTGAGCCGGCGTGGTCATGGGATTCGATCGCCGGCACTTCCCAGACCTCTCCCTGGGCGAACGAGCGGTCGGTCTCCTCGTCGCCCACTCGGTAGTCGGTGGTTCCCGCCTGCAGCGCGATGACGACCTGGCCGCCTTCGTGGGTATGCTCACCGGACCATTCGCCCGCGGCGGAGGTCAGGTGTTGGACGATCATCTGGTCGTTCTCGAACACGACGTCCGATGACAGGTTGGGGTATGCCTGACGTACGGCGCTAGTGACTTCGGGCTCGGCATATCCCGCGGCAGTTTCCGCTTCGGCCGGTTTCTCGGACACACAGGCAACGCCGGCAACCATCAGAACAAGAACCGCGAACCCGACAAAAAGTAATGGCTTCATTATTCAGTCTCCAGAATTTCTCGATCCGACGTCCCTTCATAGCACACGCCATCCCGTTTTCCCCCGGAATACACGCCCCATTGCCTGCCCCCAATCGAAGGCACTAGGTTTTTCGAAGGACCATGGGTCAAAAACCGTACAGGCAGTTCGGACGATTGGATGGTTCGCATCCGTTCAAGAGTGCCGTCCCCGACGGATTCGTCGACTATGCGGCGCGGCGGATCCCGGATGGCAAGGTCGTCTGGTTCAACTTCCAACTGGCCCGAGAGACCGGTCTCATCCCGTCGTCCCACCCCGCTCGGCTGAACGGGAAGCTGCGACAGGCGATCCTGGATACGTTCTGTCTTACCATTATTAATGAGTACGACCTGGAGCGTGGGGACGCGTACGAACGGGATCGTCTCCCCGGTCGCTACATGGCGACCCGCTATCTTCAGCTCCAGCATCCGGATCGCAGCGGCCGGACCTCCGGCGACGGGCGTGGGATCTGGAACGGCACGCTCTCCCATCGCGGGACCCGGTGGGACTTCTCCAGTAGCGGCACCGGTGTCACCCGACTCTGTCCCGCCACCGCGGAACAGGGACGGTTCTTCAAGACCGGTAGCCGGCTCGCCTCCTACGGTTGCGGCACGACGACACTCATGGAGGGTCTCTCATCGGCCTTGATGAGTGAGACATTCCATCGCAACGGGATGTCGACGGAGAGAGTGTTGGCGGTGATCGAACTGCCCAACGGTTACGGGATCACGGTCCGGGCGGCGAAGAACCTCGTTCGTCCGTCTCATCTGTTTGGTTGGCTCAAGCAGAACGACCTGGCTGGGCTCCGTGGGGTGACCGACCTGACCATCGAGCGTCAGGTTGCCAACGGCGAGTTGCCGCAGAGCCGTGGCTCCCGGCGGTATCGTCGTTGGGCCGAACGGGTCGCCGAGGACTTCGGTCGATCCATCGCACGATTCGAGACCGACTATATTTTCTGCTGGTTGGACTGGGATGGCGACAACTGCCTGATCGACGCCGGCATCATCGACTATGGTTCGGTCCGTCAGTTCGGTCTCTACCACCGGGAGTACCGCTTCGACGATGGGCCCCGATGGTCCACGTCGTTGGCCGAACAGCGTCGTAAGGCTCGTTACATCGTTCAGACCTTCGCGCAGATTCGCGACTATTTGATCGAGGGCACGAAGCGACCGATCCGTGAGTTTTCAAAGGATCCGCTGGTAACTCGTTTCGACGAGACCTACGACGCCCACCGGCGCTTGCTGTTGCTGAGAAATACCGGGCTTCCCGAATCGGCGTGCCGTCAGTTGTTGAAGCACGATGCCGACGCCGTCGAACGGTTCCGCAAGGCCCACGCCTACTTCGAGCGAGCCCAGACGGCCCGGGGGCCGGTGAAGGTGGGCGACGGTCTGAACTGGAACGCCATCTTCAGCACCCGAGACCTGTTGCGAGAGCTGCCGGCTCAACTGTTGAGTGCGGGTGAAGCGTTTTCGCCGGAGCGCTTCCTGCGGGTCGGGGCGAGTACCTATGCCAACCGCAACGATCGCCGCCCGACGAGGGCACGTCGACGGAGGGCGTCAGAGTTCCAGAGAGCCTACACGGACCTGATCCAACGGGCAGCGCGGCACTCCAGGATGTCGGTCCCGCATCTGCTGTCGGAGGTCGCCCATCGATCGGCTTCGATCAATCGCTTCGATCGTATTACCGGGGATACGGTGTTGTACGCGACGAAACGTCTCGTCCGCGCCCGACGACGACTATCGGAGCGAGAAATGCACGGCGTCGTTGAACAGTTTCTATCGTCCCAATCCAATGTGCGCGTAGAGACGTCGATCAAGAGTCCCGATGCAAAGCGGGTGTTTGACTCTCTACTGGAGCTGGCGGCGGAACTTCGCTACGGGCTGTGATCGACTAGAACCGTCGCGACACGGCACCACCGACACGTAGGATGAACCCCTCACCTACATCTGCGCCGTCGGTGTGGACGTTCCACTCGACACCCAGGCTGACGATGGGTTCGAAGTTCCAACGATTCTGCTTTCCGAACGGCATTCGGTAGCCCAGTTCCGCCGTGGGCTGGAGGACGGTGATGTCGGTCGTGCCGCGGGTCTCCATCATCGTTCCGGGATCGTCGATCCAGTCGATCTCCATGAACCACAGATCGACAAGGGCACCGGCAAACCAGCCGCGGTCTGTATCCTTCAGCATCTTGCGCCAACCGACGGACGCGCCGATGCCGTCGCCTTCTTCATCATCGCGGTCGCCGTTGTCGTCCCGGTCGGTGCTGTTGTGACCGACGCGCAGGGTGAGCCACTGCCCATCGCCACGAAACGGCATCTTGCCGGTCACGGCGGTAATCACGCCGGTGGGATAGACCTCGGCTGCGAGGCCGATCTCCTTCTCGCCATCGGCGGATGCGACGAGGGAGACAGAGAGCAAGACGAAAGCCAGCAAGACAGGGCAAATCTTATTCATGACCCCAGAGTAGCGGCTGTTGGCACCGTGAACCAGAACTTTGAAAACGGACCCAACGCTTCTTAGGGCCCACACGTATGGAAGGTGTGTGGAGCAAGCGTTGACCATCGACGGGCAATCGACCCCCGACACCCAGACTCGCGGCCTCGCGGTCGAAGAGCTGGGAACCCTGTTCGACCGGCAATACCGCCGTCTCTACGCCCTGGCCCGACGACTCTGCCATGACGGCGACGAGGCCCAGGATCTGGTCCAGGAGACCTTCCTACGGGCGGCCCGGAAGCTCGAGACGGTGCCCCGCGATACCGCTCATGCAGAGGCCTGGCTCGTGCGAGTGCTCGTCAATCTCAGCCGGGATCGCACACGTCGCCAGTCGGTCCGTCGTCGGCATGCGGCCGAGTTGATTCCCGGCCGTGAAGCGGAGGCCTCGGAATCGGAAGACGCTGCCGTGGCCCGCGTCACGGTGCACGCCGGTCTGAGTCGCCTGACAACCCGTCAACGAGCGGTCGTCGTGCTCCACGAACTGGAGGGCCTACCCACGGCCCGAATCGCAGAACTCCTCGGCATCCACCGGGTAACCGTGCGCTGGCATCTCTCTGCGGCGCGACGACAGCTGGCGAAGTGGCTGGGAGCGGCGACGGAAGGAACCACATGAAGAAACAAGATCGAGACGAACAACTACGTCGATGGCTCAGGGAGGGCGACCCCCTGACCGACGCCGCGGAACCAACCTCGGCCACGCGTGCGACCGTCGTCGAGGCGGCGAGGCAACAGGCCGCACGTCGGGAGTCCCCTGCCCTCCGGCTGGCCGCCGGCGGTCTCGTTGCGGCGACGACCGTTTTTCTTTTGCTGACCTGGATCGCTCTTCGAGTGCCCGACACGACAACGATGCCACCGCACACCGGTGAGATCGTCACACTCCCGACAGACTCGCAAGCACGCCAGGTCCAGTTCACGACCCCCGGTGGGACTCGGATCGTCTGGGTCCTGGACCCCAACTTTGAAATCTAAACCTCAGGAGAAACTGATGATCAAGAATCGCCAAGTCGTCGTCGTTCTGTTTATTGTGTTGCTGTTCGCCGGAAGCTGGACCACCACCGTCGCCAAAGACCGCAGCGGCCCGAGCCACCTATTTCAGATTGTTCTTCTTGTCGGCGATCATGATGGCGAGACCGAACTGAAGGACGTCCCGCCGAACGTGCTTCCCGCCGTCGATGACGTCCGCCAGTTCTTGACCTATAAACACTACCGTTTTGTCGACAGCGCCGTCATGCGTAGCAACGGTAAGGCAGAGGTCTCGATGACGGGCCCCGAGAATCAACAGATCGATGTCAAGTTCGCATTCCATCTCGCCCAGGTCGACGAAGCAGGCAAGCGAAAGATCCAGGTGCGATCGTTCGAGGTCGGCGCGATCGACGCGCCGCCGAACGATCAAGGCTGGCATGGCGTTCTGGAAACGTCCTTCGGCGTCGACGCGGGAGAAACGATCGTCGTCGGCTCTTCCAAGCTGAACGGCTCCGATCGTGCCCTGATCGTCCTCTTTACCGCGGTCCGCTAGGGAAATCGCTGAATATCGCTCTCGACCGGGGCTACAGCCCCGGCGGCCTGCGGTGGAGGGTCGCCTGCTCGTAGGCGTAGGCTAACTGAATCAGCGTCTCCTCGGAGTAGGCCGTCCCGATGAACGAGATTCCCACCGGCAAGTCGAAGACGAAGCCGGCGGGGACGGTGATGTTGGCGTAGCCGCTGACGGCCGCGTAGGACGAGCTGCTGACGCTGTAGTGGTCACCATTGACGTGATCCGTCGGCCAAGTCGGGCCATTGGTCGGTGCCACCAACGCGACCAGGTCGTGCTTCGCCAGAGCGTCGTCGATACCGCTGCGGGAGATTCGTTTACTGGTCGCCAGTGCGTCGAGATAGGCCTGATCCGTCAACGGCCCCTTTTCTACCGCAAGCTCCATGATCTCCTGGCCAAAGAACGGCATGACTCGGTCGGCATGTTCCGTGTTGAACGCCATGATCTCCGTCATCGTCTTGAACGGCGCATCCGTCGCGGCGAGATAGGCGTTGAGGTCGGCCTTGAATTCGTAGAGCAGGACCTCGTATTCGGCGTCGCCCATGCCGTCGGTCTCAATCTCGATCGAGTCCACGATCACGGCGCCTCGATCTCTCAGGGTCTGAATCGCGTCCTCGAACAGTTGATCGAGATACGGATTACTGCCCGCGCCGAAGTAGGAGCGAAGGACACCGATCCGCTTCCCCTGCAACGCGTCATCGCTCAGGTTTGCGGCGTAGTCCACGAGGGTGTCCGAGCGATCTTCCGCCGCCGGATCGGCGCGATCGACGGCACTCATGACGGTCAACATCGTCGCCGCGTCGCGGACGGTCCGTGCCATCGGCCCGGCCGTATCCTGACTGTGAGCCAACGGGATGATCCCACCCCGGCTGACGAGGCCCAGGGTCGGCTTGATGCCGACGATGCCGTTGATCCCCGACGGGCACATGACCGAGCCGTCGGTCTCGGTTCCGACCGCAAGCACGGCCAGGTTGGCGGAGACGGCAACACCCGAACCGGCGGACGAGCCACACGGGTTTCGGCCGGGGTCATACGCATTGCGCGTCTGGCCGCCGATGCTGCTCCAGCCACTCGACGAGCGTGTCGAGCGGAAGTTGGCCCACTCGCTGAGATTGGTCTTTGCCAGGACGACGGCCCCGGCCTCACGCAGGCGGGCGACATGAAACGCGTCGCTTGCGACGTGATGGTCCGCCAGGGCCAACGAGCCGGCCGACGTCGCCATCGCATCGCCCGTTCCGATGTTGGCCTTGAGGACGACCGGAATCCCGTGTAGCGGACCTCGTGGCCCGTTCTCGTCTCGTTCCTGGTCCAGTGCCTCGGCGATGGACCGGGCATCGGGGTTGATCTCGATGATCGAGCGAAGCTCCGGGCCGCTGTGGTCGATGGACTCGATGCGTTGCAGGTAGTAATCGACCAGCTGAACGGCGGTCAATGCCCCACTCTCCATCTCTGCCTGGAGTTGGGCGATATCGAACTCCGCGTAGTCGGCAGACTCTTCCTCGCGCACCGGGGCGCAGGAGAGTGACATCCCTACGATGACGGCAGTGAGAAGCACAAGTCGTTTCATGTTGCCGGCCCCCTGTTAGAACTGGAAGTAGATGAACTGTTGGACGTCCCGTAAGAACAGAATCACCATCGCGATCATGATCGCGTTCCCACCGGTCGCCACGACGAATCGAATCGGCGTCGGAACGGCGAAGGTTCGTAGTCGGAGGAGCCCCGCGACGACAAGAAGCCCGGCGAAGTACAGGAACGTCATCAGATAGTTGTTCTCGCGCATCGCCATAGTGGTCAACGCCGTGGGATCGAACGCCCGCAACACCATCTGGAACGCTTGATCCAGCGTCGGTGCACGGAAGAAGATCCAACCGAGCATCGCGAAGGCGGTCGTCAACGACCACCCACCCAACACGACGATCGCCTTCGGAAGCTTCGGTGGGCGACGCATGAGAAGTCGATAGACGATGATCATCGAGGCGTGCCACAGACCCCACACCGCGAAGCGCCATGCCGCCCCGTGCCACAGACCCATGATGAACCAGGTCAACAACAACGCGACGTTGGAGCGCACGAACGAGATCTTCTCCGTCGCCTCGCGGGCCTCGATGCCTCCGGTCGAGGCACCTCGGAATCGCGCGCCCTGCAACGGCAGGTAGAGATAGTCCCGAATCCACGCACTCAGCGAGATGTGCCAGCGTTTCCAGAAATCCCGTGGAGACACCGCCAGATAGGGCCAGTTGAAGTTCTGTGGGAAGTTGAATCCCAGCACCCGAGCAGACCCCACCGCGATCTGCGAGTAACCGGAGAAGTCGAAGTAGATCTGCAGTCCGAACGCGAAGGCCAACGTCCAGGAATCGATCGTTCCCATCTGTGCCACCGGAAGCCCGTATCCATAGTCGACGACGCTCGAGATCGTGTCAGCCAGAACGACTTTCTTGAACAGTCCCTGCAGGATCTCCTCGAGGCCACGAACGACCTCGCCCGCGTTGGCGCGACGATGATTCTGCAACTGGGGCAAGACCTCGTGGGCCCGCAAGACCGGGCCGGCGACCAGCTGTGGCCAGAACATCACGTAGGTCAGGAACAGCGGGAAGTTATTGACCGGCGTCTGTATCCGCCGAAAGACATCGATCGAATAGCTGATGGTCTGAAACGTGTAGAAGCTGATCCCGAGGGGCAGGATGATGTTGGGCAGGGAGATTGCGAACGACATCCCCAGCAGCTCGCCCACACTCTGAGTGCTACCGACAATGAAATAGGTGTACTTGAAGAAGACCAGCAGCCCGAGATTCAGCGTCAGACTGATGACGAGGAACGTCTTGCGAACGCGCTCGTTGGTGGACGCATGGATCCCGTGGGCCGCGAAGAAATCCACGACGGCGCTGAACACCACAAGCAACGTGAAATCGATGCGCCAGAACGAATAGAACGTCAGGCTGCCGACCAGGAAGATCCCGCGACGCAGCCACGCCGGACTCATCGCCACCAGCGGCAGCGCCAGCAGCATCATCGCGATATAGGTGAGGGAATTGAACAGCACCGCGTTACTCGAGATGCCGCTGGATGAGTTCGGCGATCCGTCGTCCCAGGATCACGTGCCCGTCTTCGCGGAAGTGCATGAAGTCGATCTGACCGCTCTTGCTGTACTCGCCCCACAGTTCATCGGGCACCAGCCGATCGAGATCCTCAAACACGACGCCTGGCCGATCCGCCATCGCATCGGCGATCGTTGTCTTCCAGCGCTCGTAGGCGGCGATCTCGTAGGGTGGATCGGGGTTCCAGCGCAACGGGACGATATAGACCACGACCGGGATGCCCTCGACCTTCGCACGATCCAGAAGCTCCCAGAGCGTGGCCATGTTTCGCTGATAGCGAATGGGGATCATCTTTCGCTTAGACGTCGCCTTGATTCCGAACGCCGTATTGCGAAGACGATAGATGTCGGTCTGGAATCGGGCCCGGGCCCCGGAACGCTCGCGCCACAACGACCAATTAGCGGAGAGACGACCCTCTAGATAGGTATCGACCCGATCCTGCCAGGACTCTCGGACTGCGCTGTCCCCGTAGCCACCGCTCCCCTGTGCGTCGGCGTCATCCGGCAAACGATCCGCCATGAGAGTCGCGAGTCGCTCGGCCTGGACGCCCTGGGTCTGCAGCGTCGCGAGTAACGTCGAATTGGCCAGTTCGTCGAGCTCGGGGCGAAGGCCGTCTTCGCGAAGATCGTCATACACGAGAGACAGGATCAACACATCCGGTCGACGACGGGCCAGAGCCCATTCGAAGACGAAGCGATGCTCTTGCAGACTTGCGTTCGGTAGCGACAGACTCCACAACGGCAAGTTCAGTTGCTCCGAGGCATACTCGGCAGCCGTTCGCGAGCCCTCGACACCGGCGTTGATCGCGTGCATCTGGGAATTGCCGAGCCAGAGCCCCTCCGGCCCGTCCCACCAGGACTGCGTATCCGACGCCGCCAGGAGCGTGGACGCATAGTTCGGGATCGTGTGGGCACCGCTTAGCTGCCCCTCAAACTGCGCCCGGCGTGGAAGCGTGTCCTCGCCAAGCGCGAACTGGGCCGCCTCGAGACGCTGCTTCTGTAGGTGGTTGACGTAGGCCAGCGCCAGCAGGAATCCGAGCGCCAGCGCCACAGCTCGGGCGAACCATTCGGCCTTTGTTTCCGACCCTTCGCTCATGCGCTACCCACACTCCGGCCAGAACCCAGGTCTACGGCGCGATAAATATACAGTACGATCGCTCGCGGGAACATGAGGACTTCTAGCTCTTCCCTTCGCTTTCCAACTCCACCCCGAGACCGTCGGCGATCCGGTTGACGAACGCGTAGTAGGCGGTGATCGCGCAGATATCGTGGATCGCGCGATCGTCAAACCCGACCCGTCGTAGACGCTTCACATCGGCGTCGATCACTTCGGCCGGAGTGCGGGTTAGCTTGGCCGCGTAGTCCAGCATCGCGAGATCTGCGGGGTCGAGAGAGGCGGTGGTGTGATCGGTCGTCAACGCTTCGATCAGCGAGTCCTGTGCGTTCTCATCGTGACCCTTGGCGACCAACAATCGACGGAGTCCCGCTCCGTGATGGTGCACTCAGTAATGGCACTCGTTGATGGCCGAGACCGTCACTCCGATAAGTTCCCGTTGGGTGCGACTGAGCGGCCCACGGGCATACATCAACTCGCGATAGAGGTCGTAGTGTTGCCGCATGATCCGTGAGTGGATCCCGTGGACCTGGAGTATGTTGTCCTGGTCGTCAACGCGATCGGCCTCGGGGATCGACGTCTCCGGAATGTAGTCGATGAAAGCCATCTCTCGTTCCTCCGCTTCGGTCGTCAGGGTTCCAGTTCGGGTGGGCGGCTCATGGCACCACCTGCATCGATTCCATTACACGGCCATTGGTCAGGTAGATCGAATGACCGTCCCAGGCGCCGTACTGTCCCGGATCCGACGGATCGAAGGCCACCGGCTCGTTCCCCCCGGTGAACGCGAAGTACCCGGAATACGATCCCGCACCGTCCCGGGTGGTGACATTGCACTCGAACAGGGTCCCCGCCCGCCTGCACCGGATCCCGACTCCGTCGCTTGCGGTCGTCAGCCACAGGTCCGCGGACCGCGGCGGCACGACCTGGGGCTCGGCGGTCGGGGCGACGCAAGCCGCCACCGTGGCCCACACGATCACGATGAGCGACTGGCTGATCGTTCGACGCATCCACTTTCCCTGCCGAAACACGCGGACAACCTAGAATACTGCAATCGCAGGAGCCTCTGGAAACAGGCGAATTCGCGTATGATAGCGGGTGATGAAGATGAAGGGGGGCGGGAAACCGCCCCTCTTTTTTTGTTCGTCGTGTCCTATGGAAGCCCCTTTCGGGCCACTAAGGGGGTGATGAGCATGTTAGAAGAGTCCACATTGATGCATACCCACGAAGGCAGGGCCGAGAGCGCTCTCCTGGAGCGCGAGCTGGAATCGTTCCACGACGCCAGCTTCGGCTGGGCACTGGCCTGCTGCGGGCGGGATCGAGACGCCGCGCAGGATGTCTTACAGACAGCCTACCTTCGTGTCATCGAGGGTCGCGCCCGATTCCTGGGCGACGCGACGCTTCGAACGTGGTTCTTCGGTGTGGTCCGCAAGGTCGCTGCGGAACGACGACGTCGTCATGCGGTCCGTGGTGCGGCGTTGCTGCGTTGGTTCGGTGGCACCCCGCAACCGCCGGTCGCAGCTACGCCCGAGACATCCACTACGGACGCGCAACGCAATGCGCTGCTGCATGACGGACTTGCCCGACTCTCGTCACGACAGCGAGAGCTTCTGCATCTCGTCTTCTATCAAGAACTGACCGTCGAGGAAGCGGCGAACGTTCTTGGCATCACCGTCGGCAGTGCGCGGACCCATTACGCACGCGGCAAGACTCGACTAAAAACCTGGCTCTCGGGGGCGGGAGTGGAACCATCATGAGCGAACAGAACAAACACAACGACGATCGGCCGTTGAAACAACTTTTCCGGGCCGCCCGACAGGACGACGAGGCTCAAGCCCCCGACTTCGATACGGTGCGTCGGGCGGCCCCGCCTGCGGCGACACCCTGGTGGCTCCGCGTCGTTCCGCGGCCGGCAGCTCTCGGGCTCATCGGGACGATGACCATCGCCACGGCGGCGTTGTGGCTGGGGGTGTTCCACCCGACCGATCAGCTCGTCGTCGGTAATCCGATCGGGAGCCCGGTTCCGGTCGAGAAGCAGATCGCTCCAACGGAAACGGTGACGGGTGGCGAACCTGTCCCGATCACCGGACCGGACGAATTCAAGAATGAGATTCGCTCAGAGCTGACGGCGGACGACAACCGTTCCCCGCAACCCGCAACACCGAACCCGGCACACCTCGAGTTCATCGCGCGGCAACTCGAGAAGGCGGCCCCCGTGCCCCGACCGGTTCAAGAGACGGTCGAGCGGAAGCTGAAGCGCCGCGAACCGAGTTCGTCCTCTTCGAACGTCGGCGACGAGTTAGCGGCGATGAACCAGGAGCTGGAATCTCTCGGTTATGTCGAGTCCTCTTCTCACCTGGTCGCGTCCTCGAAGTTCTCCGCCAATTACACCGCCGATCTACCGGTACAAGATCGCGTCTACCAGAGGACCATCACGTTGAATCCCGGAATCGTGATCGACGCCGATGGCGACGGGAATCCCAACATCAACGCCGAGTCCTACAACAGGTTCGAGGAAAACCGTTTTCAGTCCCCGGCCGACACGCCGCTCTCGACCTTCTCCATCGACGTCGATACGGCCTCCTACTCCAACGTGCGTCGCTTCCTCAACCAGGGGCGACGCCCTCCCGCCGACGCCGTACGCATCGAGGAGTTCATCAACTACTTCGATTACGACTATCCCGAGCCGACCGGTAACGCCCCGTTCTCGACGACCGTCGAGGTGGCCAGTTGCCCGTGGAATTCCGATCATCGCCTGGCGAGGATCGGCCTCCGTGGTCGCTCGGTCGATCGTGGTGACAATGCAGGTTCTAACCTCGTTTTCCTCATCGATGTCTCCGGCTCGATGAACTCCCGCGACAAGCTGCCGTTGTTGAAGGATGGCCTGGGCCTATTGGTGGATCAGTTGAACGCGCGCGATTCCGTCGCGATCGTCGTCTACGCCGGGAGCAGCGGATTGGTCTTGCCGCCGACACCGGGAAGCGACAACACGAGGATTCGCGACGCGCTCGGACGGCTGAATGCCGGCGGCAGCACCAACGGCGGTGAAGGCCTGAGACTGGCCTACCGACTGGCCCGCGAGAACTTCATCCCGGGTGGCGTCAACCGCGTGATCCTGGCCACCGACGGCGACTTCAACGTCGGCGTGACCGGTCACAGCGAACTGATCGACATCGTCAAGTCCGACGCCGACCGCGGCATCTTCATGACGGCCCTCGGGTTTGGCGGCGGCAATCTTCACGACGATCGACTCGAGGAGTTGGCCAATCGTGGTAACGGTCACTACGCGTACATCGACTCGATGGCGGAGGCCCGCAAGGTCCTGGTGGAGGAGATCGGTGGAACGCTGGTCACCATCGCCAAGGATGTGAAGATCCAGGTCGAGTTCAACCCGACCCAGGTCGCAGGCTACCGACTGATCGGCTACGAGAATCGCGCGCTGGCGGCTCGTGACTTCAACGACGACACCAAGGATGCCGGCGAGATCGGGGCCGGGCACACGGTGACGGCGTTGTACGAGATCGTTCCCGCAGGCCTACGTGTCCCCGGCGAGCCCACCGTCGATCCGTTGCGCTACGTGGAGGATGCCAACAAGCGACTCCGCCCCGATGACTCCCGAGGCCAGGAACTGTTCCATCTAAAGCTGCGCTACAAGCGTCCCGAGGGACACAAGAGCCGCTTGATCGAGGTACCGGTCCTGGACAACGGTCGCGACATGGCCGCAGCAACCGCCGACTTCAAGTTTGCCAGCGGCGTCGCGTTGTTTGGCATGCTGTTGCGGGGATCGGAGTTCAGCGGTGACGGAACGTTCCGCGATGTCGATCGACTGGCCATCGAGGGACGGGGCCGAGATCATGGCGAGCACCGCAGCGAGTTTCGTCGATTGGTTGCGAAGGCCTCGGAACAGCGCGACTAGAGCTGGTCCTTCATGACTCCGATCAAGACGTCGATGTCTTCCTCGGTCGTCTGCCAGTTGCAAACGGAAACCCGCAGCACGGTCTGGCCCTTCCACTCCGTCGTCCCGACCCAGCATTTCCCGTCACTCTGAATGCGTTCGGCGACCTCGGCGTGAAACGCGTCGAGGTCGTCGACGTCAGGTGGGCTGAATCGGACGAGCACCTGATTCAAGACGACGTCGTTCACAACCTGTCCCGACGGCAGTTTCTCTACTTCGCTGGCGACCCTCTGTGCTAGACCACAACAACGTTCGACGATCTCACGGATGCCAGACCGCCCCAACTCACGGATCGCGGCGTACAACACCAGGCCGCGCGCACGACGGGAGTTCTCCGGCACCCAGCTGGAACCGTCTCGACGCTGATCGGACTCTTCTCCGGTGTAAGCGCAACGTGCCGACTTGAAACGACGATGTTGGGCCGGGTCCTTGATGACCACGATGCCCGAGTCGTACGGGACGTTCAGCCACTTGTGTGCGTCGGTGGCCCAGGAGTCCGCACGATCCACTCCGTCGAGGCGTGTCGCCAACTTCGGCGACGCGGCGGCCCAGAGTCCGAAGGCACCATCGAGATGGATCCAGGCGTTCTGTTCTTTCAGTATGTCGGCAACGTCACCCACCGACTCGAACGCCCCCGTATTGACGTTGCCCGCTTGCAGCGAAACGATCAGCGGCGTCCCGGATCGGCTCTCGATTTCGGTTCGAAGGACCTCCAGGTCGATACGGCCCTCTTGATCGGAGGCGATCTCGCAAATCTGTCCCTCGCCGAACCCCAACATGCTCAACGAGGAGCGGACCGTCGCATGCCCACACTCGCTCATCAGCACCGTGACCTGTGGGGCGCCGAACAAGCCCTGACGCTCGACTTCCCAACCCGATACCCGCAACACGGCATCCCGGCCACAGCCGAGGGCCGTGAAGTTGGCCATCTGACAGCCGGTCACGAATCCCACCGATGCGTCGGTGGGCAGACCGAGAAGCTCGAGCAACCAACGGGCCGCGATGGTCTCGGCCGCTGCTGCCGCCGGCGATGTCAGATAGACCTGGGCGTTCTGGTCCCACGCCGAAGTCAGCCAGTCCGCCATCAGGCTGCCGTGGGTGGCGCCTCCGATGACAAACCCAAAGTGACGTGGGCCGGCGCTGGCCACGAGACCGTCATCGATGTCTCTAACAAGTTCGTCGATCACGACGTCTGCAGGTGTTCCGGTCTCGGGGAACGGACGTTCCATGTCTGGGGCCGTCGTCGTCCCACCGACATGCCGACCCGGCAACGACTCGAGGTAGTCGGCGGCGTGGTCGGCGATCTTGTGGAGATCGGAGCGTCGATCCGGGTTATCCGGCTGGTCCATGGGCCAAGCATACACCGGCCATGGGGCTAGATTTGTTCGGGATGCTCGACGGTTCGTTCGTTGCGAACGTTACCCGTGTTGAGGGTCGAAGCCGGCTCAAAGAGCAAGACGTGGGCTTCGGTTTCGGCAACGGGCTTGTGCTCGACACCGCGTGGCACGATGAAGCACTCCCCTTCCGCCAACTCAACCACTCGATCTCTGAGATGGATTACCAGGTGCCCGTGGAGTACCAGGAAGAACTCGTCCTCGTTCTCATGGTGGTGCCAGACGAACTCGCCTTTCAGTTTGGCGATCTTGACGTGTTGACCGTTCAGTTCGCCGAGGACTCGCGGGCTCCAGAACTCGGAAATCTGTTGAAGCTTCTCAGAGAGATTCACGCTTTCACCTCGTGGAGTCCATTTTTCTCCAGAGTGCCAGGCACATCGCGAGCACCGTCTGCAGGATCAAACCGGTCAGCGGGTAGATCGAGAAGAACTGCAGGTAGACCGCTGCGAAGAACACGGAGATGCCGAGAATCTTGATGACCGGCCGACCACCCACACCGGCAAGAAACGTCAGACCTAGGATGGTGGAAGCCGCGGCAGGGATCAGGAACAGTACGGGGAGCACTAGTCCTTCTTCGTTAGAAGCGCGGCGATTCCCCAGATCACCAGAACGAGGACAACAAGTGCAGCGATCGCGACGATCAGAGCAAATGAAAAGCGCACGTCAACTACGCTTCGCCTTCCCGCTCGGTCTCGTCGGTGTCGTCTTCCGACGTGTCCTTGTCGTCGCCTTCGTCTTCGTCGTTCTTACGACCCAGGTCCGAGAGGCGGAAGGTCGGCTGTGGCTCTGTGAAGCCTTCCTCGACGGTGCCGTGCTTCTTCATCCGCTTGCTGGCGGCTTTTTCAGACTTCTTGAGCTCTCGCTGACGCTTGAGTATGGACATTCGTGATCTTCTGGCCATCGAAACTCTCCTGCCGCATTCCTGAGGCACCGCAGTGCCTGATTCGGCGATGCCCTACGGGGATATGGGCATGGGGTGAGGGTACACGAAATCAGCCCCATTGTCCCGATCGGGCACCACCCGGGCTCCCTTGACAGGATCGTCGCCGCCCTCTAGCGTACCCCCAGGTTTCCGGTCGCAATCAATCGTACAGAAACGAGTTTTTGCCGTGCCGCTGCCGATGGCGAAGTGTCTAGACTTCGGCACAGATCCTGATCCGTGGTTGGGTCATGGTGCGGAAACTTGATGTTTGTGCCCCCGAAATCGGGGGCGAGGAGTTCGAGTTATGGGAACGAGATTGTACGTCGGTAACCTGCCCTTCAGTGCCGAAGAAGGCGCCGTCCGCTCGCTGTTCGAGCAGGGCGAGCGACAGGTCGAAGAAGTCCACCTTGTGATGGACCGCGAGACCGGACGCCCGCGTGGCTTCGGTTTCGTCGAAATGGGCAGCCGCGAAGATGCCGACGGAGCCATCAAGGATCTGGACGGATACCAGATGGACGGACGAGCGCTGAAAGTGAACGAGGCGCGCGAGCGCAACAGCGGCGGAGGCGGTGGCGGCGGTGGCCGTGGCCGTGGTGGATTCGGCGGCTACTAAGCTACCGAGCCTTCATTTGAAGCTTGCAAAGGGCGCCCGCAAGGGCGCCCTTTTTTTAGTCTTCGAGATCGTCGGCGTCGAGGGTATCCAGGTTCCGAAGCCGCCATTCGTGGAAGCCGAGGCCATCGTCGCCGTTGGCGCGGGCGACGTCCAGCGCCCTCACGTATTGCTCACGGGCGCGCGTGTAGTCGCCGGTGCGCTGGTACGCCTCGCCCAGACTGTCGTATCCGTTCGCGACGTCCGGAAATAGCTCGATGTTGTGTTGAAGATAGCCCTTGGCAATTTCAGCTTGACCGGGAAGCATGAACGCGTAACCAATATCGTTCAACATCTCCGGCGACGTTGGCGGCCACTCGGCCACGATGGTGTCGACGAACTCGGTCGCCTCATCGAACTTGTCGTTCTGCACCAACAGTCGGACGACTTGGGCGCAAAACGAATTGTCTGGACTCATCGAATACCCGGCCCGCTTGGACATCTCGCGGTAGTACGCAAGGAATGCGTCGACACCGCCATCCTCTTCGAAGGCCCTGGGGTGACTCAAACTCGGGTGGCCAATCTCTGTTTCGAGTTCGTTGACTCCGTGCGCGGCCAGGTAGGTCAACTCCAGGAGCTCCGTCCCGCGAAGGGGGCGAACGTTCGAGAGGATGATCATCGTCGTCCCCTCATCGTAGAGGGTGATCAGCGCGGCATGCCCGGCCAGGATCCCCTCGTGCATGAAGAACGGGGCGGAAGGATGGTGGGTGAACAGCCGGGCTTCGTTGCGTCTCCAGCCGTAGGTGATCCCCTCAAGTGCCGGCTCAAACACCTTCGCGGTGAGCGTCGCCGATAGCAAATTCCCGTCCCGCAATCCGATCACGAAATCATGCAGATCCGTCACCGTTGATATCACGGCACCGTGAACGGGCATTCTGATGGTCTCGTAGGACCCGTCGTTGGTGGCGAAGACCGACGCAGGAAACCGATGCATGTTGAAATGCATCCCGGGAACCGCCAGCTCTGTTAGCGCGTCACCCATCGCGAAAGCCGTGTCGTTCATACCCAGCGGTGCAGTGATGCCCTCCTCCAGCAGAGTCCCGTAGTCCGAGCCCGTCACCTCGAGAAGGATCGTAATCAGAAGATCGTATCCGGCATTGCTGAACTGAAACGTCGTTCCCGGCGTGTGGTCGAGGTGCAACTGGTCCCAGTCCTCGGCGCCACGCGGCAATCCCGAGGTATGCGTCAACAGTTGATGAAGCGTGATGGTGTCGCCGGACTCGTGGGCGAAATCGGGGAGATAGTCGGAGACCGTGCCCTGTAGTTCCAGGGTGCCCGCCTCGACCTGCTGCAAGACGAGGACGGCGGTCAGCGGCTTGGCGCCGGCGCCGACGATGAACCGCGAATCCACGGTGAGCGGCTGCCGGCCATCGACGTCCGAGTATCCATACGCCTGCTTGAACAGGACCTCGTCATCCTTCGCGACCAGCGCGACACCGCTGAAGGGACTGTTGATCCCGATCCGATGGCCACCTTCTTCAAGCTTGGCATACAGACCGTCCAGCGTCGTGGGCAGTCGTTTCTCGCGAATTGCCAGAAGCACGAAGGCCGCGATCACGGCCATCGCGATCAGGAGATAGATGAACTTGCGCATGAACGTACCGCCCCCTGCCCATCCTACGTCCGTCCGGCGGAGATGGTTCCACATCGATCCTAAATGAATGCAGAAAGTGGACGCCGCTGTTGACCCCTGGAGTCGAAGTTCTCGTCGTCAAGCCAGCGAAGGAACATCGCTTTGCGATCGGGCCAGTCCTGATCGGTCATGGCGTACCAGGCGGTGTCTCGATTTCGTCCCTTGAAGATCATGTGCCGAGAACGCCTGCTCGTCCTTGAAGGGACCGTACGACATGTAGGTCCACGTGGAAGCTTCGCCATCCTTGACGATCGCGTCGTAGAGCGGTGCGGGATGAGACGCCGGTTCGAATGGGACGAGTTCTACCGACAGACCTTCGAGTCTTTGTCCCGAGGGTCTTCGCGCGGGCTCCCAACCCCCGATGGGATCTCCCACCGGCTGGCCGAATTCATTGGTGCTGGCGATGACGACACCTCACGTCATGCTTTCAGTGCCGCGAACGCTCATCGATCGAATGCCCGAGGATTAATCGGGCGCCACGGTTCCGCGTAACGTAGCAGAACCCCCATTTCGTGAACACCAGGATCCTGTTCTCGAATCCCACCAGGAACATCAAATGCACACCGAGCCACAACATCCACGCGACCAGCCCTGAGAATCGGAGGCGCCCGAAGTCTGCCACGGCGGACTTACGACCGATGGTCGCCAGACTCCCCTTGTCCTTGTAGACAAACGGTGCCGTCGATTTGCCTGCCAGCCGACGCCGCAGGATCTTCGCGACGTACTTGCCCTGCTGGATGGCGGCGGGGGCGACACCGGGTACCGGCGTGTCTTGCTTTCCTTCGACATGGGCCAGGTCTCCGATGACGAAGATCTCCGGATGCCCCGGTACGGTCAGATCCGGTAGGACTTTCACGCGTCCCGCCGAATCGGTTCCTTCATCTTTTTCACCCGCCAGATCTTTTCCGAGGTGCGAGGCACGGACCCCGGCCGCCCATAACACGCAGCGAGTCTCGAGGGTCTCCGTCACCCCATCGTGAGTCAGGGCCACGGCTTCGTCCGTCACCTCCGAGACTCGCGTATCGAGACGAACGGTGACGCCCAATCGTTCGAGGGACCTGAGAGCCCGTAGGGAGAGTGAGTCCGGATAGCCCGGCAGGACCCTCGACGTACCTTCCACCAGGACGATTCTCGCGGCGGACGTATCGATCGATCTGAAATCCCGACGAAGCGTGTCGCGTGATAGTTCCCCCAACGCGCCTGCCAATTCGACTCCGGTCGGTCCCGCGCCGACGATGACAAAGGTCAGGAGTGACGCAATCGACTGCCCACGCCGGGCGAGACGCTCGGCCTCCTCGAACGCGGCGAACATCCGTTGTCGCATCTCGATGGCGTCCTCAACCGTCTTGAGTCCCGGTGCCGACCGCTCCCACTGAGGCTGACCGAAGTAGTGATGCCCGGCGCCGGTCGCGACGATCAACGTGTCGTACGGGATCGCGTCGCCATCGGTTTGCACGTGACGCGCATCGAGATCGATTCCCGTTGCGTCCCCCAACAACACGTGCGCGTTCGCCTGGTCCTTCAGCACATGCCGGATGGGCGAGGTGATGTCACCCGGCGAGAGGCCACCGGTCGCCACCTGATACAGCAATGGCTGAAAGACATGCACGTTGCGACGGTCCAGAACCGTGACCTCGACCGGTGCACGACGCAGGCCGAGGGCGGCATTGAGCCCGGCAAATCCACCCCCAATGATTACGACACGATGCATCAGGCCTCGATTTTCTCAGATTTCTGCGTATCCGAAGTGAAAATCGTTCGGTGACGGTACGATACCGGTATGACGACGGTTGCCAGGGGTCGACTCCGGTCGACCATCATGCTCGCGCTGTTACTTGCTTTCGCCGCAGGTAGCTTTGCCGATGACGCCGCCGAGATAGCCAAACGTCACTCAATGGTTCGGGTCGCTCACGACAATGCCGTGGACGAAGGGCGAGTGCGATTCAGGGTTGCCGCATTCGACCCCGTCAGGGACGGTCTACCGGATCTGACACAACGGATCCCCGATGGCCCTCCCCTTCGGGCCCTGAGTGGGTCGCGGGCGCCGCTATGGATTCAGTACGACTCGCCATGGACGCCGGAACGCCGACAGGAACTCGAACGCGCCGGCGTCCGTTTTCTCGGCGCGATTCCCAACAATGCGGCGATCGTTCGTCTTCCGAACGGCATGGATCACAATGCATTGCACACACGACCCGGTGTGCGATTCGTCGCCGACTTCTCGGCCGAACTCAAGTTCGGCGACGACCTCGAGGAACTCCTTCGTCTGGGTTCTGCAGAGTCGGCCATCCAGCTGGATGTTTCTTTGTTTGCCGACGCGACGCCGAAAGCCATCCTGGATGCCATCGCGACTGCATTCGATCGTGCACTCGTGACCCATGTCGAGTCCGCTGCCCCATACCGTATTCGACTCCGCATTCCGACCGATCGTCTGAATCGGCTTATCGCCGCCCTGGCTCGCGATCCCGACGTCCAGTTCGTCGAACTCGTCTACGACGCGAAGCTTCACAACGATCAGTCGGCGTGGATCGTGCAGTCCTATGATCGAGTCAACGGCCCGCTGGAAGCGATCGAAGCGTCGCCACGACCGTACGCGCAAAGCGCGACCATCTGGAACAAGGGGCTCCACGGTGAGGGCCAGATCGTTGCAGTGGCGGATACGGGGTTCGAGACCGGGACCTGCTTCTTCAACGACATCAGTCACGGCGTGTCGCCCCAGACCGTCTTCCCTCCCGGGGCATTGGCGACGGACCCGCTTCATCGCAAGATCGTCGCCCTCAATGGCATCACTCCCACCGCCTACACGTCGGATGATGCGTTCCGGCATGGCTCGCATGTCGCGGCGACGCTTGCCGGTGACGACCTCACAAACCTGGTCGGCCCCGGTTCGGCAGGTCACGACCACGGTGACGGCATCGCGCCGGCCGCACGACTGATCCTTGAGGACATCAGCGTCGCCGTCGACTCGAACTGCGGCGTCTCGATCGGCATCGTATCGGTCGAGGATCTCCTGCAGCAGCAGTACGACGCCGGCGCACGAATCTCCAATAACTCCTGGGGTACCAGCAGCCCAACGTACAGTTTCACGGAGGAGAGAATCGACCGGTCCGTGCGTAACAACGAGGACTTCCTCGTTGTCTTTTCGTCGGGGAACGACGGAACCACAGGAATCAACGGGCCGGCGCAATGCAAGAACTGCGTGGTCGTCGGTGCGACGGAGAACTGGAACACCGACTTCATGGATGTGTTCGGGGGATTGGATCCCGAGAACATGACACGCTTGAGTAGCGTCGGGCCCGCCTCCGACGGCCGAATGCGGCCCGACGTCGTGGCCCCCGGTTATTTCGTCTATTCCAATCGTTTTCCCAATCAGTACATCTCCGATGAAAACGATCCGATGTGCGTCGGCGATCCTGCCGAAGTGTGCGTGACGGGGTTTGGTGGATGCTACGTGATCGACACGGCCGCAACCTGCGGCGTCGAGCTACTCCTCGGAACGAGCATGTCGACGCCCATCGTTTCGGGGCTCGGCGCCCTGACCCGGCAGTACTTCGTCGATGGCTTCTATCCGACCGGAGTCGCGACGCCTGCGGACTCATACAATCCGAGCGCGGCGCTGATGAAGGCGATCCTGATCAACAGCGCACGGAACCTCACCGGCAGGAAGATGGAGCGGAGAGGTACGCCTGCCGATCACGGCGCACTGCCTGACGCTCCATCGATCATTCAGGGTTGGGGTCGTCCTGTTCTTGACGATGCCCTGTTCTTTGCCGGCGATTCGCGGCGACTGCGGTTGATCGACATTCCCAACAGCCAAGGACTGACGACCGGTACGTTTCATCGCTCGACCCATCGCGTGATCTCCTCGGGTCAGCCGCTCAAGATGACGTTGGTTTGGACTGACCCACCCGGAGTCCCGGCTGCCGGCGCGGCGCTGATCAATAACCTGGACCTGGTCGTTACGGGACCTCACGGAACGCTCTATCGAGGCAATCGATGGACGGTCGATGACATCCATACCGTGGGGGACGTTCGATCGCTTGCCTACGCTGCGGGGAGCGACGCCGTCAACAACGTCGAGGGCCTGTGGCTGCCATCCCCCGCCGCCGGGAACTACACGGTGACCGTCGTCGGGGCCAGCGTGCCGGGCGATCTCGACTCGATGACGCAGGGATATGCGTTGGTTATCACTGGGGCCGTCGGTGATCCGACCGCCCCACCGGTGCCGGACGGTACCGTCGGAACACCGCTCCTGGCCGACCGCGCGGACGTGTCGGGAAGCTCCATTGACGTCACCTACGATTCATCGACTTGCGGAGCGGCCAGGTTTCATCTGCTGTACGGGGACCTGAGTTCTGTAGGCGTTCCGACGGTAGACGGTTCGCTCTGCGACCTGGGGCCATCGGGCGAAAGGACCTGGAACGATGTCGCGGCGGGCAACCTCTGGTTCCTCGTCGTCTCCGGGACGGTCGAGGGGCTCGAGGGACGGTGGGGGGCCCGAAGCGACGGCTCTCCCCGAGATGGCGGTGTCCCGTCGGGTCATTGCGCGTCCGTGCAGATCGATACGGCGACGACTTGCCCCTGATCGCTGCGTTTCTTGAACTCGCGGAATTTTCCAGCGGTCAGATCGGCGTTTTCGCTTACCTTATACAGATAAGGCAATCGGGTGTCCCTGGGGGGGAGAGACCATGGAAAGACGCCTCCGCCGGCAACGGCGGCTGGGTGTGTGTACCTGCTATTTGATCTTGGGTGCGCTTATCACGGTGGCCCATGCCGAGGCGGATTTCACCGAGGTCGGTGGCCTCCGCGGCATCGGCAGCTACACTCAGGAAGAGGGACAGGGCGGCGGCATTGCCGCCGCGGACTTCGATAACGACGGCGACATCGACATCTTCGTTCCCTCCGCGGCGGGAGTCGCCGATCAGCTCTATCGGAACCTAGGACCGGGCATCTACGAGGAGATCGGCTTCGCCGCAGGTCTCGACTCCACTGCCAGCAGCCGGTCTGCGCTGTGGGTCGACTACGACGGCGATCATCTCCTCGACCTCGTCGTCACCGCCGACTGCTGGAAGTTGCCGGACGAATGTGCGACGACGAAACGCATTCGGCTGTACCGCCAGGTGTCCGACGCATCGTTTGCCGATGTAACCACCGGCTCGGGATTGGTGGGACTGTTTCCCGTCGATCCGGATAGCCACTCGGCGGGCGTGAGTGCGGGAGACTTCGACGGCGACGGCTTTCTCGACCTTCTGTTTCGTGAATGGGAAGGACCGACCGTTCTTATGAGAAACAATGGGATGGGTGGGTTCACCGACGTGACCGCCAGCTCCGGTATTTCCCAGTTCTTTGCCGGGCACTGGCAGGCGATGATCCATGATTTCGATGGGGACGGTTCGCAGGACATCTACTCGGCGATCGACTTCACCACAAATCGACTCTGGATCAACGACGGCAATGGAAACTTCACCGATCAGGCGGTCAGCGCCGGCGCCGACAACGACATGAACGACATGGGGGTGAGTCTGGCGGACTGGGACAATGACGGCGACCTCGACATCTACGTGACCAACATCAAGATCAACGGTCTTCACAACGTGTTCCTTCGCAACGATTCCACCGTCGGGACCCTGGCATTCACCGAGATTGCCGCGTCTCTGGGTGTGGACGATGGCGGCTGGGGCTGGGGCACGACGGCCGTCGATGTGGACAACGATGGTTGGCTCGACCTGGTCGCGACCAACGGGTACGACCAGGGGTCGTTTGTCTCGGATACGTCGCGGGTTTTCCTGAACTCGGCAACAACCCCACTGGCGTTCACCGATGTCTCGGCAACCAGCGGTTTCAACGATGCCTTCTGGGGCAGCGCCCTGGTGGCGTTCGATCACGATCGTGACGGCGATCTCGATCTACTGCAGACCTGCGCGCCGGGTGGTCCGGCACCCGCCGATCTCCGACTCCTGGACAACCAGAGCACGCTGGCGGCGTCCAACAAGTATCTTGTGGTCCAACCACGGATGTCGGGAACCAATCATCGAGCGATCGGCGCGGTGGTTCGGATTACCGTCGGCAGCCAGCAGATGATGCGGTTGATCAGCGCGGGTAGTAGTTTCCTCGGCCAGGAACCGGCGGAGGCGTTTTTCGGAGTCGGGGACGTTCTGATCGTCGATCAGGTCACCGTCGAATGGCCCGATGGCACCACGACGCAACGAACCAACGTGAATCCCAATCAGGTCCTGTTGGTCACCACGGGACCCGACGCCGACGGCGATGGCGTCGCGGATTTCGCCGACCCCGATGACGACAACGACGGCACGATCGATTCCCAGGACTGTCTTCCACTCGACGACCAGGCTTGGAGTCTTCCGCAAGCGACGGGCTCGCTCGTGATGACGGCATCGAATCCAGCGACCCTCGAGTGGGGCGCTCCGCCGCTGCCGGGGTCTCTCTCCTGGACCTTCGATACGATTGCGACATCGGTCGCCGACGACTTTCTTGGAGCCGCTAGCTGCCTCGAGTCCGCCGGCGTCGATACTCAGACCGTGGATATGGATCCGGCTCTACCCGGCTCGATTCGCTACTACCTCACCCGTGCCACGAATCTATGTGGCCATGGGGATGGGGGCATGACAAGTGGAGGCGCGGCTCGCACCGTACGTAGTTGCCCCTGATTCGTTACCCGGCACCGATACAACGTGGTATTTTGTGGCTTCTAAACGGGAGCCCACGACATGCGAACGCCTCTACTGTTGCTGCTACTCATTCTTGGCGTGGGACTGGCGTCCGGAGCTGATTCGCGACCGAAGGACGACCTGGCTCGCGACGCCGACCGGAAGCCGATTGAGGTCCTCAAGTTCTTCGGAATCGTGGACGGCATGAGCGTCGTCGACCTACAGGCCGCGAAGGGTTACTACACGGAACTGCTTTCGTCGGCTGTGGGCTCGAGTGGATCCGTCATCGCGCAGAACAACAACTTCGTTCTCACGCGGTTTGCGGAGAAGCCGCTGAGTCAGCGCATCGCGCGACTGGAGGCCGCCGGGGTTCACAACATCACACGACTCGATGCCGAGTTGGATGAACTTGAATTACCCGCAGGCCTCGATGCTGCGGTCTTCGTCCGTTTCTATCACGACCTGTACTGGCTTCCGACCCCCGACGGCGACAAGAATGATCGAGCCGAGTTTCTTCGAAGAGTTCATGACGCTCTGGTGCCCGGCGGCATCTTCGGCGTCATCGACCATCATGCGGAAGCGGGGTCGGGAGATCGCGACGCGGTCGATCCGCGCGAGGGGTTACACCGAGTCGACGCCGAGTTGGTCATGGCGGAGATCCTCGCCGCAGGGTTCGTACTCGATGGCGAATCGGATCTTCTGAGCAACCCGGACGACACGCGAGACTGGAATATTTTTGCCGACGATGCGATCAACCGAGACAAAACCGATCGCTTCGTCTGGAGATTCATCAAGCCACGGGAGTGACCCGGTGAATCGAATCCTCTGGCTGTTGTTTGCTGTCTGTGTCGTCGTGCTCGGTGCGGATTTCTTTTACCATAAGCACGGCCACTTCAGCTTCGAGAACATCTTCGGCTTCCACGCCCTCTTCGGCTTCACCACGTTCTTCGGTCTCGTGTTGGTTGGCAAGCAGTTGCGCAAACTTCTGATGCGTGACGAGGATTACTATGATCGATAGCCTCCCGCCGGCGTCGATCCTGATTCTGGGAGCGTTTCTCGTTCCGCTGTTCCGTGGTCGACTCCAGCAGCTGTATCTCGTTGCGCTTCCGGTTGTCAGCCTCTTGCATCTGCTTTCGTTGTGGTCGGTAACTCCGGGTCCCTATCTCACCGTCGTTCTCTTCGATCACCCACTTACGCCGGTTCGTATCGACGGACTCAGCCTGATATTTGGCCTGATCTTCCACATCGTCCTGCTCCTCAGCGTTATCTACTCGCTCCATGTCCGCGACAGCGTCCAGCACGTTGCAGGCCTCGTCTATGCGGGGGCCGCGATCGCCGCAGCGTTTGCCGGCGATCTGATCACGTTGTTCGTCTTCTGGGAACTGACCGCCATCTCGTCGGTCTTCCTCATCTGGGCCAGCCGCAGTGAGCGATCGTATCGTGCGGGACTCCGCTACCTGATCATTCATGTGACGTCAGGAGTGCTGTTGCTCGCCGGCGCCGTCTTTCACTTTCGGGCGACGGGCTCGCTTGCGTTCGATCATCTGGGACCCGGCACCCTGGGAACCAACCTGATCCTGGTGGCATTCGGGATCAAGTGTGCGTTCCCGTTCCTGCACAACTGGTTGCAGGACGCCTACCCCGAGGCGACGATCACCGGAACGGTCTTCCTCAGCTCGTTTACGACCAAGCTTGCGATCTACGCACTAGCCCGTGGCTTCCACGGCATGGACGCGCTGATCTGGGTCGGAGTGACGATGACGATCTTCCCGATCTTCTACGCCGTCATCGAAAACAACCTGCGACGCGTGCTGGCGTATAGCCTCAACAACCAGCTGGGGTTCATGGTCGTCGGGATCGGTGTCGGGTCGAACATGGCCCTCAACGGTACGGTGGCGCACGCGTTCGTCCACCTGCTTTACAAGTCGTTGCTGTTCATGTCGATGGGTGCGGTCCTGCATCGCACGGGGACCGTTGAGGCGTCCAAGCTGGGGGGGCTTTATCGATCGATGCCGTTTACGACCGTCTTCTGCATCGTCGGGGCCGCTTCGATCTCGGGTTTTCCGCTGTTTAGCGGGTTCGTGGCGAAATCATTAACGCTGACGGCCGTCGGCGAAAACCATCTCTTGCTGGCCTCGATGCTCCTGTTGTTCGCCTCGACAGGCGTACTGGAGCACTCGGGAATCAAGATCCCGTATTTCGCATTCTTCTCCCACGATTCCGGGATTCGTTGCAAGGAAGCACCCTGGAACATGTTGGTGGCGATGGGCGCGACTGCGGTCTTGTGTGTATTCATCGGAGTCAACGCAACACCGCTCTACAGCATCTTGCCGTTCCCGGTGGATTACGCGCCCTACAATCCGTTCACCGTCGCGCACGTTGTTCCCCAGCTACAGCTGCTCTTTTTCGCGATTCTGGCGTTCTGGGCGCTGCAACGAACCGGTCTCTACCCGCGCGAGATTCCATCCGTCAACCTGGACACCGATATTGTCTACCGCAAGTGGCTGCCCGCCATGGTGCGCGGTATCGCCCGGGTCGTAAGTCACACGCAGCGTTCGATGTCGGCGATGGTAACGGCCCGCGTCGAAGGAACCCTCTCGAGTGTCGAGAGGCACTACGGTCCGGCGGGCGCCGTTGCTCGGTCGTGGGCCACCAGCACCTCGATGCTCTGGATCCTGCTCTTACTTGTCACCTGCCTCGTTCTCTACTACGGGTGACTGTGGGGCGTTGCAGCCCTTATCGAAGACAACCTTCCAGGTGTCGGTCGACTCTCGTCGCCAGATCGAATTGAAGCTGCCGATGACGGTGCCGCTCGCATCGATGACCGGGCCCGAGCTGTGGGCCAGGTCTCCGGAGTCCAGCACCTCGACCAACTCCGGCTTCCACGAGAACGGCGCGTCAGGACCCTCGTAGAGCGGCTTCCAGGCCGCCTGAACCGCGTCGCTCCCACGCAGTATTCGTTGGTTGACGAAGAAGATCGCCTCGTCCGCAAGGAACGACGCAAACGCATCGTGATCTCGATCGGACATCGTCTTTGCAAACGCGACCTCGGTTTGCCAAACCTGGTCTTTCAGGGTGGCCGCGGACGCGGTGGGTTTTTTCCTGATGTCGTAGATGAACAGGTTGTCCTGCTCACGCAGGTAGAGCTTTCCATTGGCGATCACGGGATGCGACCAGCTGAACTGACGAACGTCGGGAATCATGAACGAACCATGTTCCCTGTACGCATCCGCAGTCGCCTCGACCAGCACCATCAGCCCGTTCTCGTAACGAAGATAGAGACGGCCGTCGGCGAAAGCGATCGCAGCGGAGCGACTTCCTTCGTTTCTTGCGGGCCCCCATTTCACATCGCCGGACTTCAGATCCACGGCGATGGGGAAACCCTTGTTGTGCCCGGTTCCGGTGAAGATCGTACCGCCATCGAGGATGAGACCCCCGTGATGGTTTTGAAGCGTATCCGCCTCGAGGAAGTAGACCTCATCGGCGGACCACGCCCCCTCGTTCTCTCCGATCTTCAAGAGTGCCGACCCGGTGCCATAGCCCGTCGAGGCAAACACATGGTCGCCGTCGATGATCGGAGTTGGGATATTCGCGATGTCGTTGGCCACGCGGTTGTATCGCCAGAGCGCCTTACCGCTATCGGCCTCGATCCCGATCACACCGCGGCCGACAAGCTGGACGTACTGTCGAACACCGCCGGCCTCCGAGATCACGGCGGACGAGTAACCCGCTCCATCGGCTCCCCTCTCGCCGAACGTGCCGGCGGGCGTTCGCCAGAGCTCCTCGCCGGTCTTCGCGTTCAGTGCGACGACGAGGGCATCGCTGCCGCCGGGAGTGACGATGACCCGACCATTGTCGACCAGCGGGGATTCGGCGTACTTCCAGTCGTACTGCCCCATCGCCTTCATCAGTGATCCGCCGAACTCCTTGACAAGATTTCGCTTCCACTGGATCGAACCATCGGTCGTTCCCAGGCAGAAGACATCGGACTCGGTGGTCACCAGATACAGACGGTCGTCAACGACGGTCGGTGTCGAGCGGGACCCGATGTACTTGTCCTCGTGGATCGGTCCTACGAGAGTCTTCCAGAGGATCTTGCCGCTGGCCGTGTCGATGGCCATCGCATGTTGCCCATCGGCCAGATCTCCCAACGTGTAGACGCGGTCGCCAACCACGGCGACGCTGGAGTAACCCGAACCCAGCCCCGCAATCTTCTGAGTAAGTTCCGGTCCATTCTCGGGCCAGGTCTGCAAGAGCCCCGTCTCTGCGGCGCGACCGTCTCTCGCCGCGCCGCGCCACTGAGTCCAGTCGCCGGCGTGGGTCAAGAACAAACAGGAACAACACGCGAAGACGGCCAGTGCGCGACGGATTGCGATAGTTTTGGTCATCGAGGACTCCCGGGATTGAGTTCATGAGCTCCAATAGACGCTTCCATTTTACTGTGGTTGATGGTTGGACACCAAGTTCCACTCCCGGTTCCGTCTGACGGTGCGCTAAGCTGAGAGGCGGAGGTCAGATCATGAGAGCGCTCATTATCGGTGCCGGCGTGATCGGCTGTTCGGTGGCGTTCCAGCTGCAGCGCCGCGGCTGGGATGTCGTGGTTCTGGACAAGAACGGCGATGCCGGTCATGGCTCGACTTCCTCATCCTGCGGAATCGTCCGTCGCTTCTACTCACAGCCAGGCATGATCGCCATGGCCCACGAGTCCGCATCGATATGGGCCGACTGGCAGAACTTTCTGGGTCCCATCGACGACGACCTGGCGCGATTCATCCGTCCGGGGATGATGTTCATCCCGCCCAAGATCGATGAATCGGTCCACCAGACGATTGCCGCGATGAAACGTGTCGGTGTCGCGGTCGAGCTTCTGTCGCCCGATGACATCGGCGCCCGTTTCCCGTTCCTGGCGACCCAATCGAACCACCCGGCAAAACCCACCGATGACGACAGGTTCTTCGACGAGACGGGACGACGGCTCGAGGGTGCGGTCTTCGAGGAGGATGCCGGCTACGTCGTCTCTCCCGGCGTGGCCACGTTGAACCTTCGTATGGCGGGAGAGCGGGAGGGCGTCCGGTTCGTATTGAACACCGAGGTGACCGCCATCGAGCGCACATCGGAGGGGGCGTTCTCCGTCACATCCAGTGACGGAAAGCGACACGAATCCGATGTGGTCCTGAATATCGCCGGCCCGCACTCGGGCCATGTCAATCGGATGGCCGGTGTCACATTGCCGCTGGAGACACGGGCACTACGACGAGAGGTACACGTCCTGCGAAACCCGCTCGCCGCCAGCGGGGACGAGGCGGCGCTCCCCATCGTCGGTGACCTGGACGGTGGGATCTACTTCAGACCGGAAAGTGGCGGCAAGGATGTTCTCGTCGGCTCGACGGAGCCCGCGTGTGACGAACCCGAGTGGATCGACGACCCCGACGACTTCGATCACGGAACGTCCGATCTCTATCGCGAGCGACAGTGCTGGCGGCTGATGAAGCGCTTTCCCGAGGTCGCGTACGGGCCGGCTCGTGGCCTGGGTGCACTCTACGATGTGACAGTCAAGGACTGGTACCCGATCGTGGACCGGACGGATCTTCCGGGCTACTTCGTCTGCATCGGATCCAGCGGTTCTTCGTTCAAGACGGCGCCGATTCTGGGAGAGCTCGTCGCGGGACTCGTGGAGGCGCAGCGGGACGGGCGGGACACGGACAAGACACCGCTGATTCTGGACCTGCCACGGATCGGCACGACGGTGGACTCAGGGTTCCTCTCGCGTCTCCGGGCGGGTAACGCTTCCAGCGGAACGGTCATCGGCTAGTGGGACAGTTTTGCGGGTTCCAAGATCGTTGTCGGGTCTCTCCTGTAGACTTGCGCCGTGAGCGACGCCAAGTCAGCCCCTGCCCGTCGATCGTTCCGCAGTCGCCTGCGTCGCGTGGCGCAAATCGCGCTGCTTCTTGCCGGCTCGCTCACGATCATGCTGTTGCTGGCCGAGGTCGCGACTCGTCTACTTTCGGACATCGGCCCGCCGATTCGGGTCCGCGATCGCGAGATCGGCAATCGCTATCGCCGGAATCACGAGACCGAGCGATTCGTTCCCGAGGGCGATCGCGTCGTGGCCCTACGCTTCAATCGAGACGGCTTCCGCGGGCCGGATCGGGAGCCCCTGAAGCCGGAGAACACCTGCCGCGTCGCCGTAATCGGCGATTCTCATATCGCCGCCATCGCGACGCCGGAAGAGCAGACCCTCGTTTCCAGATTGGAGACCTTGCTGGAGGATGGGGACACCCATCGACGGTGGGAGGTGTTCAACTATGGCGTCTCTGGTGGAAGCACGGCTCAGGAGATGGTTGTCTATCAAAAGATCGCCTCTCGCTATGACCCCGATATCGTCGTTCTGGCGTTCTTCGACGGGAACGACCTATCGGACAACTCTCACGAGTTGAGCAGCAGCCCTCGCATCTACATGGAGTTGGATTCCGAGGGTCGGTTGCGTCAACGCGCACTCTCGGCACGCATCAACCCGTACTCGGCATGGCTCGGCCGCAACAGCCGCTTTTACGTCTGGCAGAAGCACAGCTTTCGTATCCTGAAGGCGAACCTTCGCAAGAAGTCCCGGGTGCTGGGTCCACCTCGTCGTCAGTACGCCTACTCGACGGAGGGTCGCAAGGATGTCGAGCGCGCCTGGCGTCTTACGGAGGCACTTCTAACGACGTTCAGGGATCAGGTCGAGAGCGATGGGCGCCGGTTCTTGCTGGTCGTCATACCGACCGGCGATCGAATGTTCGCGGATATCTGGGAGGCCGGTCTGGGGCGACTGGAGCACGTCGAACGCGGCGAGGCTTCGCGACGCTTGCGGGAGATCGTGGATCGAGGAGCGATCGACACGGTCTTTCTGGAGGAGCCGTACGAGCGGCACATCGCGGGCCGCGAGTCAGACGACGAAGCGGCTTGGGTACACTTCAATTCCGACGGCCATATCAACGAACGCGGGAGTGAAATTGCCGCCGAGGCGATCCGCGACCGACTGTCGGTCGCGGATCCTCAACTCAGTGACTGCTCACAGCCTTTTCGGCCTGCGCAAGAGCCGCTTTGACACTCATGTCATCGGGCATCTCTTCTGCAGCTTCCTTACAAGCGGCGAGCGCATCTTCCCAGCTCTGGGCAGCGGCAAGTTCCAGGCACTTCTTGACCGGGCTGTCCGCCATCTCTTCGGTGGCTTCGTCCACGGCTCCCTCGGCCATATCGGCGGCGTCATCGACGGCGTCGGTGGCGGCATCCTTGACGGCGTCCGCAGCGTCTCCTATCGATCCGGCGTCGTCACCAGAACCACAACCAAACGCAACCAGACAGACAAGCATGAACAGCATTATCATTGACTTCTTCATGATCCGGGCTCCCTCTAGAGTTAGTCTCATGGTCGGATCGTAGCATGATCGTTGCGGCCCGTCGGCGGGTCCTCGCGGACGTCGGGATTCGTCTTTGAACAGAAGCCCCGTCTACCCTGAAACGTGGGTATATAGGTGCAAAAGACGAGGCCCTGCGTCATGAGAGATGTTGACTTAGGTGGGGACGCGACCCTCAACTAGACTCCTGGAGAGGAAACACGGATGGAAAGCGAGTACCAGTGTCCTAACTGTGGCGGGCCCATCCCCAAGGAGTCCGCCGACTGCCCCACCTGTTTGATGCAACTCGCACTCGATACTCCGGATGTGGAGCTCCCGAGATCGGCGGATTCGAATCAAACGGAACTCGAAGAGAACACCATGATCGGGCCCTACCGGATCATCCGACTCCTCGGCGAGGGCGGGATGGGCCGCGTCTATCTTGCGCAACAATCGGAACCGGTTTCGCGCCAGGTCGCCATCAAGGTCATCAAGCACGGCATGGATACCGAGCAGGTCGTTGCGCGCTTCGAGGTCGAGCGCCAGGCGCTGGCGCTCATGGACCATCCGTCGATCGCCCGGGTCCTCGAGGCCGGGAAGACCGATGCCGGACTTCCGTACTTCGCGATGGATTACATCGAGGGCGAGCCGATCACGGACTATTGCGATCGCCATCGTCTCGCACTGCCCGCACGACTGGATCTGTTTGTTCAGGTCTGTGACGCGATCCAGCATGCCCATCAGAAGGGCGTGATCCACCGCGACATCAAGCCCTCGAACGTCCTCGTGGCAGAGCAGGACGGCAAACCGCTCTGCAAGGTCATCGACTTCGGTGTCGCCAAGGCGATCGAACTGCGATTGACAGAGCGTTCGCTGTTTACGGAGATTGGTGTCCTGATCGGTACACCCGAATACATGAGTCCCGAACAGGCCGAGCTGAAACTGATCGACGTCGACACGCGATCGGACGTCTACTCGCTCGGTGTGTTGCTCTACAACCTGATCACTGGCTTCCTCCCACTGGAGCGGGAGGAGCTTCGCGAGGCGGCCCTCGGAGAGGTACTTCGCCGGGTCCGGGAGGATCGTCCTTCGCGTCCCAGTACGCGAATCAGTGAGGCCGGCGCCAAGGCGATCGATCCGGCCAACCTGAGGCGATTGGACGCCTCGGCCCTCCAGCGGCTGGTGTCCGGCGATCTCGACGTGATCACGTTGAAGGCGTTGGAGAAGGATCGGGACCAGCGGTACAGCTCGCCTGCGGAACTGGCCGCCGACCTTGGTCGTCATCTGCGCAACGAACCCGTCCTTGCCCGGCCCCCGAGTGCGGTCTACCAACTCCGCAAGTGGATCCTGAGGCACAAGCTATCGGCGGCGATGGCGGTGTTGATTCTGGTGGGTTTGATCGGTGTCACGATCGCCATGACTGTCCTGTACGGAAACTCTCAGCGAAATCTCGGACGCGCCCTGGAGGCGGAATCGACGCACCGTGAGGTTTCCCAATTCATGGTGGGTGTCTTCGACGTGTCCCATCCGTCGGTTGCCCGAGGAAATAGCGTCACCGCCCGTGAACTGCTGGACCAGGCGCGGGCGCGGATCTCGTCGGAACTGGGCAGTCAACCGGAAGTGCAGGCGACCTTGATGGCCACGATGGGTGAGCTGTACTTCCAGCTAGGCTTGTTGGATCGGTCGGTCCCGCTTCTCGAGGAGGCGGTCGATCACCTTACGACGCTGCGTGGGTCGGAACACGAAGAGACACTGCGCGCGACCTCGACCCTCGGTCAGGTCCTCGGCCGACAGGGTGAGTGGGATAACGCGGAAGCGATGATGCGCGAGGTTCTGGAGTCTCAGCAACGCGTTCTGGGAGCGGAAAATGTCGACACGTTAATGACGCAGGGGAATCTCGGCTCTTTCTATCTTCAAGCCGGACGGCTCGACGAAGCGGAGGCCCTACTGGAATCGACGCTTGCGTCCGAACGACAGGTATTCGGGAACGAGTACGAACAGACGTTGAACTCGATGAACAACCTGGGTCAGTTATACATAAGGCAAGGCCGATTTGAAGAGGCAGACACGCTACTAAATGAAGCGCTCGAGACCTTCCGCCGGGTCTTCGGTGACGATCACCCGGGGACCCTCTACCCGCTCTACAACCTTGGAGAATCTCAGCGAAGACAGGGGAATCTGGCCGGGGCCGAGCCTCTCATGATCCAGTCGGTTGAGGCCAACGAACGAATCCTCGGACCCGATCACTCTGAAACGCTTGGCGCGCTCAACGGACTCGCGATCCTCTACGCGCGGCAGAGTCTGTTCGATAAGGCAGAGCCCGTCTGGCTCGACGTTCTCGCACGACAAGAGAAACTTGGCCGCTCCGACCATCCCGACACGCTCAGCTGGGCAGGAAATCTGGCCTACATGTACGGCGCATCGGGGCAACCGGAGAAGGCCGAGCCGCTTCTCGTCTCGGTTCTGAAGAGCAAACAGAACACCATGGGTGTACTGCATCCCAAGACTCTGAACTCACTAATGAACCTGGTCGAGATCTATCGCACGACCGGTCGGCCGGAGCTGGCGGAACCTCTCCTTGTCGACACGATCGCCACCTGGCGAGACACGCCGTCGGAGCGCAGTCCGATGATCGGAGTTACGCTGTACAACCTGGCCAACGTGATGCGTGACAATGGGCGCTACGCGCAGGCGGAAGTGTTGTACGACGAGGCACAGGAACTACTGGAGTCGCTAGTCGATGCGGATCACGAGTACCTCAAGGCGAATGCCGACGAGCGCGCGGAGCTTGAACGGAAAAAGAAAGGTTAGGAATCCAATCGTGAAGCAAGAACATCTGGCTCTCTGCGTCGCCTTCGGTCTCTTTCTTGTTGGTTCACTCAGCAGCGCCTCCGACGCCTGCTCGACCGACGCGATCAGGACCGCCGCCGACGTTCACGTCTCCGACGGCACCGACTACAAGACCGAGACCGTCTTCCACTCGGCCGGTGGGGCCGCGATCCGTTTTCTGGGCGATGAGCTGTCGGTGGTCGCCGTCGAGGGGCCGGTCGCCTGGACCAGCACCGACGGAACGGCTAGTCCCGGCGAGGCGTTCCATGGCGGGTTCGCGATGGGACATCAGGTGCATGCGTTGCTACTGCACTTCGAACAACAGGTCGAGAACGTCCGTCCCACGGAGACTATTCGGTTCAACGACGCCGAGCGTTCGGGTCTAACCGGAGACTACCCCCATGGCGGTCTGCTGCACCTCATCGAGGGAGAGAGTGTGTCGAGTCCGGCCGGATTACTTCTCGAAGCGCCGGACGGGATGCGTGTCGAGATGCGGTTTTCCGATTGGCGGGAGCTCGATAATAAGAACCTCCCCTACCTCGTTCAGATCTATGACGGCCAACAGACCTTCGACTACACATACACCAAGATCGAACTGGCAACCGAGACCGCCGACTGGTTCTACGATCAGCTTCCGGCGCCCGACCTCGACCGGGTCCAGATTTACCGACTGCACCGAACGTTGCTTCTTGCGCATTGCCTCGGTGATGCGGATTTGATGGGTAGCCTCATGACCGCGCAAAACGTCATCGCCGGTCGAGGCGAGCTCACGACTACGACTCCCGAGGAGACGAAAGAGCGTTTCAGCTCGGTCTTCGACGCGCTCGATTACACCGGTTATCACGATCTCACCGAGCCGCAGATCGAGTTCTCTGCCGGCGACGGCATCGGCTGGATTGCCGTCGAGGTTCGTGCCGTCGGAACGGAGAAGGCCAGCGGCGAGACGTTCGACAGCCAGTGGGCCTGGATCATGTTGGTGAAGGAGATCGACGGCACCTGGTTGCACGCCGGCAACGCCTCCAATCGGAAGAGTTGATCCCTGCTATCATCGCCCGATGCGCGGGCGTCTATCAAAGAGTTTCCGGAAACTGGTGCGCGGATTTGGTGTCGAGATGCGGCCCGGCGAGGGCGCGATCGCGGTCACCCTGTTTGCGTATTTTTTTCTGATCATCACCTTCCAGTACGTCAGCAAGAGTGTTCGCCAGGCGACATTCATCGATCAGCTCGGCGCGGAACAACTTCCGCTCGTCTACGTGATCCTGGCCCTCGCGACAATACCGATCTTGTACGTCTATGGTCGAGTTGCCGACCGAGTCCAGCGTCAGACGCTCGTCGCTTCGACATCGGTCATCGTCGCGGCAACCATGGTCGGATTCTGGTGGTTGTACGGGTACGACGCCGCGTGGATCCGGGTGGCGTTCTATGTCTGGATCTCGATCGTTTACGTCTTGAACGTCAGCCAGTTCTGGTCTTACTCACATCATGTTCTCGATCCACGACAGGCCAAGAGACTCTTTGGTTTCATCGGTGCCGGTGGTCTCCTGGGTGGGGTCGTCGGTGGTCAGTTTGCCCGAGTCGCGACACGCCTCGTGGATACGCGGTTCGCGTTACTGGTAGCAGCGGCATTCCTGATCATGACCGCCGGTCTGGTGCTGTGGCTTCAACACCGCTTTCGACCTGAATCCGACGTGCCCCAGAGCAACTCGGTCGCTGCCAAGTTCGAGCAAGCCCGCGGCGGCATGTCCGTGGTTCTCGGGTCCAGACATCTACGTCTGATCTCCGCGATCATGTTGCTGACAATCGTCGTCGCCAGTGTGGTGGACCTGCAGTTCAACTGGGCGATGGACGTGGCCACCGCAGATCTTGACGAGGCCAATCGTCTGGGAGCATTGACGGGAGGATACGGCAACTTCTACACGCTGATGGGCTCGGTGGCGCTGATCGTGCAACTCCTGTTTGCCGCCAGAATCCACCGGCGACTCGGTCTCGGCGTTGCCATGGGAATTCTTCCGGTGACGCTTGCCCTTGGGACTGCCGGACTGTTCGTTGCCGCCAGCTTGCTTCCGGCGGCGATGCTCACTGTTTGCCGACTTCTCAAGATTGGCGAGGCGGGCATCCGTTACTCTCTGGACCAGACAACCCGCGAGCTGCTCTTTCTCCCTGTTCCGGCCGCTGACCGGGTCAAGGCAAAAGCCTATATCGACGTCTTCGTCCAGCGTTCCGGCAAGGCGTTGGGCGGGATCCTACTTCTGCCGGTCACCCTCGGTGTCGTCACGGTCGTCGGTGCGGGTTGGATCAGTCTGGTGTTGATCGTAATCTGGTTGATCGTCATCGTAAGCACGCGCCGAGAGTACGTGACTCTGTTCAGAGATTGCCTGAAGCGACGAGCGATCGATACCGCGCTGCCGATTGATGTGTCGGACGGAACGACGCTTCAGGTTCTCACCCAGTCACTTGCCAGCACCGACCCACGTCAGGTTCAACACAGTATCGAGATTCTCGGTGCCAATGACCGCGGGAACCTCGTAATGCCGCTGCTGCTACTCCACGACGATGTCGACGTCCGGCTTGCGACGCTTGACGCACTGGCGAAATCGAGGCGGACCGACGCCGTCAGTCAGGTCGAGCAACGTCTTGGCGATGACTCGCCGCAGGTGCGAGCCCGGGCGATTCGTACTCTCGGAGCGTTGACCCAGAAAGGCGCCAGCGAGATCGCAAGCATCCATCTGCGGGATTCCGAAGCGAGCGTCCGCGCGGCTTCCGCCGTCTGCGCGTACAACGACGGGGATGATGATCTTCGAGAGCGAGCCAGCGTCATCATTGATACGTTGGCCGACGACGCGGACCCCATCATTCGCGTCGAGGGGGCACGGGCGATCGGAGGGGTCCACGGCGAGCGATTCCGCCCGCAACATGTGCGTCTCCTCTACGACCGCGACCGGCGGGTGGCTCGCGCTGCCATCCTCGCTGCGCGTCACATCGTAGAACGAAGTGGTTTCGTTCAGGTCTTCCCGCCGATTCTGGTCTCGCTCTTACAGGATCGACGGCTCAAGCATGTCAGTCGCTCGGCCCTGGTGTCGTTCGGCGAATCGGTCCTTCCGACGCTGATCCATTTCATGGAGGACCGCGACGAATCTCTGTGGGTTCGTCGTGCGCTGCCGAAGACGATCGCCCTCATCCCCTCGCCGCGAGCTCGGGTGTCGTTGATCAACAGTCTGCCGATCCTCGATGATGTCTTCCTGAGACGGAAGATCGTCGAGGCTCTGAGTTCCGTGACCCGGGAGGATCTCTCCCGCGACGACCGGCAGCCGGTCGTCGCTGCCGTCCGGGACGAGGCCGAACGATACCGAGTGAGCCTCACGGATCTGTGTTCGCTGCAGATCCACAAGGGAGGATCGTTTCACGGTCCACTGTTTCACATCAACGGTGACGACGGTCCCAACCTGTTGGGGCGACTCCTCACCGAGAGAATGGCGGATAGCGTTCGGAACATTTTCGGGCTCCTGGCTTTGATCCACCCGGCCGCCGATATCAAGGCTGCCCATCGCGGCGTCATCAGTCCCGCCAGGTCAAGTCGTGCGCAGGCGTTGGAGTTCCTGGAGAACGCTCTCGAACGCCCGCTGCGCCGCATCATCTTCTCTGTCATCGGCGATGAACCGACCGAGGACAGGGTCGGATCGACGCCCTCTCGTGTTGACACTCTTCGCAAGATGATCGAGCATCCGGTGGCCAGAAGTGCCGATGGCGAGTCCCTGGCGGTCGCCGCGATGTATACGGTGCACTGCGAGGGCCTGTCGGCACTCTATCCGGCGATTGAATTGCATTTAAAGAATCAGACATCGCCACTTCTCAGGGAGACTGCGCAATGGATTACCCGTCGCGCAGAGCCTGATAGCTAACCAGAAAGAACCCACCGTGCCGGAGCTTACCCAGATCGAAAAGGTCGTATTTCTGCAGAGCGCCCATCTATTTGCGTTCTGCAAGGCAGAGCAGGTTCTGCGTATCGCGTCGATCGCAACGGAACGCTCGGTGGAATCCGGAGTCACGATCATCGAGGCTAATCAACCGGCCGAGTGTCTGCACTGCATCGTGCGGGGCACGGTCGAGTTGCGCGGCCCGTCGGGAGTGAGCGAAGCCTTGCCGCTCCAGACACTGGATATTCGTGATGTTCTGACGGGTCGGCTGCGGACCGTCGGTGCCGTCGCCCAGACGGACACTCTGCTGCTCTCCATCGATGTCGAAGATTTCTTTGACCTCCTCGCCAATGACATCGAAATCGTCAAGGCGCTCTTTCGCCAGTTTCTCTCGGAGGCCAAGTGATGACCCGACGTGTCGTGTTGCTTCTTCTCCTGGTGCTCGTCTGGTGGTCTGCCGCTGTCGTTGCGGACGAACCGGATTGCGATCGTGTGTTCGCGATCGGAGACATTCACGGTGGGGTCGACGCGCACATCTCGATCCTGCAGGAAATCGGTCTGATCGATAGCGACCGCAATTGGACGGGGGGGCAATCGTGTCTCGTGCAGACAGGTGACTATGTGGATCGAGGCGAGCGTTCTCGGGAGGTACTGGATCTCCTGATGAAACTCGAGGAGCAGGCTGCCGGGCGACTCGTCGTTCTTCTCGGCAATCACGAGATCATGAACATCGTCGGTGATCTTCGCTATGTCCGGGAGGGTGAATTCACCGCCTTCGCCGCCGAAGAGACCACGGCCGAGCGCGACGCCGGATTCCAGAGTTTCCGAACCCTGCCAGCTGTTCAGAGACTGGCCGAGAAGGAGCAACGCGCGAAGTTCGAGAGCGACTTCCCCGCAGGGTGGTTTGCCCATCGTCGGGCGTTCTCGCCGGAGGGTCGGTACGGGGCGTGGCTCTCATCAAAGCGTCTCGTTGCACAGATCCTGGATAGCGTCTTCCTCCACGGGGGACTCAGCCTCCGCGATGCGACGACCGGCGTGGACGCACTGAACGAGAACATGCGGCGGGATCTTCGCCGATATCTCGATCTACGGAAGCAGTTGGCCGCGGGAGGGATCGTCCACGCACTGGTGCCATACGGGGATGCATGGAAGACGGCTAGCGCCTGGTTGGAGAGTGCCTCAAGTCGCGGCGCCGCAAGGAAGGAGCTCGTCGAAGGATTCCTCTCGTTGCGAGAGGCCGCTATCTTCCGTGGCGACGGCCCGGTCTGGGATCGGCGCCTGGCCCTGGAGGCACAGGGTGCCTACGAAGAGACGGTCACGAAGATCCTCGATGCGGTTGGGGCTAAGCGGATTGTAGTCGGCCACTCGGTAACACCCGACGGTCTCATCGACGGCCGTTTCAGCGATCGGGTCTTTGCGATCGACACGGGCGCCGGGCCGGCCTACGACGGGCAAGTCTCGACTCTTGAGATCACGCCGCAGGGTGGAACACGAGCGATCTACATCGGTCGAGCGACGACGATGTCCCGACCCGATCAGGGCTGGCTCGAGCAGGCGTTGTTGAACGGAGACGTTGTCGAAAGCCGACCGATCGGCGTCGGCGTCACCGGCGCAAACAAGCTACGTCTCGAGTGGGATGGCGTCAGCCTGTCGGCGGCTCAGAAGACCGTCGAGATCGAGGAACGCGGAATCAAGAAGTTCTCCGACAAGGTGGAGTTCAACTTTACCGATAGTTACCGGTATGAGCGGGCGGCCTATGTTCTCGATCAGCTGCTCGGCATGAACATGGTCCCGGTGGCCGTTCACCGAAAGATCGGAACGGACGAGGGGGCGGTGATCGAGTGGATCGAGGACTGCATCACGGAGGAACATCGGATTGCTCACGATCTGAAGCCGGAGGATCCGAGTCTCATCACTCAGGGCGAGTCGATGCTAAATCTCTTCGATGCGTTGATCTTCAACACGGACCGCAATCGTGGCAACCTGCTGTGGACCCACGATTGGGAGCTGTACCTGATCGATCATTCCCGCGCGTTTCGTCAATCGAAGAAACTGCCGAAGACGTTCATGGATGTGACGGTATGGTTGCCACGCCGGGTTCACGAACGACTCAAGAACCTCAGCGACGAGACGCTCCTGACCGAACTGGATGGACTCCTGGACAGGACCCGCATCAAGGCGATCATGAAGCGTCGCGATCTGATTCTGGCGAAGATCGAGAGCGATCGGAAGCGATTCGGGGACAAGAACGTCTACATCCCGTGACCCGCTCCATTCGGCGCTGCCAACTCCGCTAATTGACCGTAAGTTCCACCGAAGAATCAAAACAGGGGGGGAACCAGATGATCAGGCGCCACGCGTGTCGGGCCGTGATCGGGTTCGTGGGTTTTCTCTGTCTGGCCCTTAGCATTCCGGGCGCGCTGGCGCAGATCAGTTTCTCCTCCAGCGGTCTGTCCGGGGCCACAGTCAACAATCCGACATCGATCGAGTTCGGACCCGATGGGCGACTCTACGTCTCGCAACAGAACGGATTGATCCATGCCTACACGATCTCGCGAGTCGGCCCCAGCAGCTATCAGGTGACCGCCACCGAGACGATCGCCGACATCCAGAGTACTCTGAACCACAACGACGATGGCGGAGGCAGCACCCTGACCAACCGTCAGGTGACGGGGTTGATGACGGCGGGCACTCCGACCAACCCGGTGCTCTATGTCACGTCGTCCGATCCACGGATCGGAGCCGGGGGTGGTGGAAACGACTCCAACCTGGATACCAACTCCGGTGTCCTCAGTCGACTGACGTGGAACGGGACTAGCTGGGATCGGGTTCACCTGGTTCGCGGTCTCCCCCGCTCCGAAGAAAACCATGCCACCAATGGAATCGATCTCGATTCGTCGACAGGGATTCTCTATCTGGCAATGGGTGGCCACAACAACATGGGCGCGCCCAGCAACAACTTTGCGCAGACACCGGAGTACGCGTTGTCGGCCGCAATTCTCTCGATCGATCTTAACGTCATCGAGGCGTTACCGACACTGGTTGACGGAGAGGGCCAGAGCTACAAGTACGACCTCCCGACATTGGATGACCCGCTGCGCCCCGGGGATCCCGAACCGGAAGATCCGTTCGGTGGAAGCGACGGGCGGAATCAGGCGATCATCGTTCCCGGTGGACCGGTCCAGGTCTACGCACCCGGTTTTCGCAATCCGTACGACGTCGTTCTTACGCAGGCGGGAAAGCTGTACACGGTAGACAATGGTCCCAACGGTGGTTGGGGCGGTATACCCGTCGGTGAAGGCACATCAACCTGTACCAACCAAACGAACGAGACCGGCAGTTCAACTTACGGTGACGGACTGCACTACGTATCTGGCCCGGGTTACTACGGCGGCCATCCGCATCCGACGAGAGCCAACCCGGAGGACTCCGGTCTTTACATCTACGAGAACATCGAAGGCACCTGGACACTAGTCGAACAGTACGACTGGCAGCTCGATTTTCCGGTTCCACCGGTCCCGCTTGGGACGGGGAATTCGATCCAGTGTGACTACCAACAACCCGGCGTGGACGATAACTCCCTGGCTGTGATCGGCGCCTCGACCAACGGGATCACCGAATACACGGCGACGAACTTTTCCGGTGTGATGCAGGGCGATCTTCTCTCTGCATCGTTTAACGGAAACATCTATCGGTTCCAGCTTAACGCAATGGGAGATGACCTGCTGGTACCGGAGACGGCGTTGTTCACGGGCTTCGGTGGCCAGCCACTGGATGTCACCGCACAGGGCGACGGCGATCCTTTCCCCGGCACGGTGTGGGCCGCCGTTTATGGGGCGGACTCGGTGGTCGTTTTTGAGCCCGTCGACTTCAACAATTGCAGCGGCGACTATGACGATAGTCTGGACGAAGACTTTGACGGCTTCGACAACGCCGACGAGATCGACAACGGTACCGATCCATGCTCCGGGGGGAGCAAGCCCAACGACAACGACGGCGATTCCGAATCGGACCTCAATGACCCCGACGATGACAATGACGGCATCCTGGACGTAGACGATCCGTTCGCGATCGACGCCGACAACGGTACGACGACGGCGCTACCGGTCCACTACCCGTTCTTCAACGCGGACCCCGGTAGCGGATTCTTCGGCCTGGGATTCACGGGGCTGATGATCAACGGGGCCACGGACTATCTCGACCAGTACGACGAGTTGGTGCTTGCGGCAGGGGGCGCGGCGGGACTGTTTACCGTGGAAGCGGCAACCTCCGGCGACGCGATTGGATCGTCCAACGACCAGGACAACGGTTTCCAGTTGGGAATCGATGTCGATACCAACAGCAGCACCTTCTCGATCCAGACCCGCCTCCTGTCACCGTACTTTCAGGTCGGCGGATCCCCGTCGGTCCCGATCAACTCGCAGTCCTTCGGATTGTTCGTCGGAACCGGCGATCAGGACAACTACGTCAAGGTCGTCTTCGATGCACAGAGCGGCGCCGGAGGCCTGGCCGTCACCTCCGAGATCGGCGGGGTCGACGCGACCTCGACGTTCGATGTCGGTGTGGTGGGCGACGTGCTGAATTCGATCTTCATCGATCTCTACTTCACCGTTGACCCGACGGCGCTGACGGTCCAGCCGACGGTCTCCGTCGATGCGGGCCCATTGATTGACCTGGGACCTCCCCTGGCGATCCCCGCGAGTTGGCTAAATCCTCTCGACGATCAGGGCCTGGCGATCGGGCTGATCTCGACGTCGGTCGGATCCGGTGTACCGTTCGGCGCGACCTGGGACTTCTTCGAGGTCACGGCAGGGCCGGCCGGTATCGAGTGCGTGGTGGATGTTGATTGCAATGACGCCAATGTCTGTACCGTCGATCAGTGTAACGGCGGATTCTGCGAAACTTCGGCCGACTCATCCCTCGTAAGCTGCGATGCCGATGGAAACTCCTGCACCGTTGATTCTTGTGATGGGCTCGGGCAGTGCGTCACCGATGGGCCACTGGCCTGCCCACCATTCCAGACCTGTATGGTCGGAGCGTGTGTCCCGATCCCTGCAGATGACGACAACGACGGCATCGACGACGCCGGCGATCCCTGCCTGGGTGATCCGCGGAATCTCTGTTTCGGCAGTGTGGCCATCGACGGGACGACCAGCCAGGCGATACGAATCAACTCCAGTGTCGGTGCCGGCGGCTCCGGCACCCAGGTTGATTGCAACGGTGACACCTGGATCGCGGACTTCGGTTTCAATACAGGAAATGCTTCCAGTTGTAATCTGGCCAACGGTTGCCCAATCGCGAATCTGGACTCGATCTTCGGACCCGGCTGCGACGGCGATACCGCCACGGAAGCGATCCTGCAGTCGGAGCGCTGGGACGACGCGGCCGCCCCGGAGCTTCTATACGATTTCGATGCGACCGACGGCAACTACGTCGTGAACCTTCTGTTCTCCAATTCCTGGACCGGCTCGACCCAGGTCGGAGAGCGTTTGTTCGATATTCTGATCGAAGGACAGCTGATCTTCGATGACTTCGATCAAGTCGCATCCGCAGGCGGCAGCGGTGCGGCGGTTGTTCGCTCGGCGATCGTAGATGTCACCGACGGCGATGGGTTGCAGATTGAGTTTCAGCACGTGGTTCAGAACCCGGCCATCAAGGGGATCGAGATCCTGACCTGTTCGGTCGCGGTTCCGGGAGACGCCACGACGCTGACCCTGGCAGGTCAGCCCGGTGGCACGGCCCTCAGCTGGACTGCGGCGCCCGGGGCATTCCAGCACGACATCGTTCGCGGAGACCTCACGCTTCTTCGCAACGGAGGCGGTGACTTCGGCTCCGCCACGACCGATTGTCTGGGCGACAGTGTCCCCGGAACGTCTGCTTTGGAGTTAGCAGCTCCGGCCTCAGGGAACGGATTCTGGTATCTGATCCGCGGAACCAACTGCGCCGGCGACGGCACCTATGACGGGTCGTCGCCCGGACAGCAGGGCTCCCGCGATGCCGGCATCGACCTGGCTATCGCATCATGCCCCTGACCGCGTTGATTCTTGGTCTCACGGGCCATCTTCTGATGGGCGGTAGTCCCGTTTGGATCGACAAGAGCGAAGACGAGAGCTACACCGCACGACACGAGTGTTCGTTCGTTCAGGCCGGACAACGGTTTTACCTATTTGGCGGCCGCGAGAACGCACAGACCCTGGACACCTACGACTATGGAGCCGACAGTTGGAGCACGAGTGCCTCTGCGCCGATCCCCTTCAATCACTTTCAGGCTACGGAATACGACGGACTGATCTGGGTCATCGGGGCGTTCAAGACCAACAGCTTCCCGAGCGAGAGTCCAGCCGACGACATCTGGGTCTTCGACCCCGCGCGCGATCTGTGGATGCAAGGTCCGTCGATCCCCGTGGGGCGACGACGCGGCTCCACCGGTCTTGTGATCCACAACGACAAGTTCTATGTCGTCGCCGGCAACACGATCGGTCACAATGGCGGGTATGTCGCCTGGTTCGACGAGTTCGATCCGCACTCCGGAACGTGGACGCCATTGGCCGACGCGCCTGGAGCGCGCGATCACTTCCACGCCAGCGTTTTCGGTGACAAGCTCTATGCCATCGGCGGGCGGCTCTCCGGCGGACCCGGTGGCACGTTCGCGCCGCTGATTGCCGAAATCGACGTCTACGATTTCAACACGAGTAGCTGGTCCCGACTCGGCGCGATGAGCAATCTGCCCACGCCGCGTGCCGCGTCCGCCGTTGCGGCCTTCGCCGGCGAGATTCTGGTGATCGGCGGTGAGGGCAATGGTCAGGCGTATACGACCGTCGAGGGGTTCGACCCCGGCGCGGACACCTGGAGCACGCGTGCGTCTCTCAACTACGCGCGTCATGGCACCCAGGCGGTCGTCTCGGGTCAGGGTGTCTATGTCACCGCAGGATCACCCAATCAGGGTGGCGGCAACCAGCGGAACATGGAGGTCTACAACGTCGACCTACCTGTCGGTGTTGCGAGTGTCGCGGGTGAACTCTCGGGTCCGATCGCCGCCACGGTTAGTAGCGTGACACCGTCGACTATCGTTCTGACACATTCCGCCGGGAACGAGGGTGTATTCGTCAATAGTGTCGATCTCGGTGGAAGCGATGCGGACGACTTCTCGATTGTGACCGATGTTGCCAACCCCTTTCTCATTCGCACGGCGACCGACCACGGAATCGTCGTCGAGCACAACGGCGTCGCGGAAGGGGCCTTGGCCACACTGGACGTCACCTACGCCAACAGCCAGACGCTGAGCGTTGCATTGACTGGGACGCTGACGTCAGGCGTACCGGGTCGCGTCGATACGCTGCAAGTCGAAAAGATCGGGTCGGCACTCCAACTCACCTGGGGCGAAGATTGCGGCGGTGGCGATCGATACGGTGTCTACCGAGGCGATCTGTCCGTCGGCTACAACTCCCTCACGATCGAGAGTTGCGATATCAGTGGGACGACGACATCGATCCCTGTCGGGGCGCCGGCCGGCGAGTTCTTCCTGATCGTACCCGTCCTGGGTACGGCCGAGGGAAGCTACGGGCGGGACGGGGCCTGTGGGGAGCGACCGGATGCCCTCGCCTCCTGCCACCCACAGACGACCACCGACCCCTGCGCCGCGTCCTGCGGTGGCCTCTAAATCCGGTCCTTTTCGACGCTTCTTGCCTCTTCCGGCCCACGAACCAAGGTTTAACGGCAACGGATTCTAATTAACTCGAGGGCAAGAGACACTCTTGTTGGAGGTACTGTGATGAAGAAGCTTGTCATGTTGGCGGCCTGCTTGTTGCTGCTGACGTCGGCCGCCTCGGCCGAAGCATATATAGGTGCAAGTCTGGGTCAGTCTGATGCGACGTCGGCCGGTGCCTCGGCTGAAGAGTCGAGCTGGAAACTTGTCGGCGGCTACGCCTTCATGAAGTTTCTCGCGGTCGAGGGAAGTTATCGAGACCTCGGCAGTATCAATGAGACCGTCGGCGTAACGCAGATCGGCCTCGATGCGTCGTCGATGGACGTGTTCGGGGTTGCCCGCCTTCCGATGGGTATGCGGTTCTCGATGTTTGCGAAGGCCGGTTACGCATTCCTTGATCTTGACGCGACCCTCACGGACCCGTTGCTGGGGACGATCACCGCATCCACTAGCGAGACCGAGCTGGCCTACGGTGCGGGTGTCAGCTTCAAGGTCACGGACTCGGTCCATATCCGAGCAGAGTATGAGACGTTCGACACATTTGAAGACATGGACATGATGTCCGTAGGCGGTATCTTCAAGTTCTAGTTCGCTTGCAAAACTGAAGAGGGCCGGCTGGATGCTTCATCCGCCGGCCCTTTTCTTTATCTGCCGGTGGCCGTGAACGCCTGCTTCAGTTCAAGCGTCGTCCCGTCATTCAGATCGTGGACGGATACGCGCACCTCGTACCGGCCCAGTGGATCGTCGGGCTCGATGATCACTCCGACGTACTCCGCGGACAGTCGTAACGTTCCGCCTGGCGGTGCGGGCTTCCCCTTCCAGAGGTCTCGATCGCTGAAGCTCTCGTAGACGCTTCCATCGGGTCTGAGAATCGTGAAGTCGGCCGATGCGTTGCAAAGACCGCTGGCGTCTGCACGGCAACCCGTGAAGTAGACGAACGCGACGATGGGTTTTCCGCGACCGATGGAATCGACGCTTCTACCCGGTGCACTGGCTGTCTGTCCCGCCCATCCGCGAAGTACTTCTTCGGGTTGATCCGAAAGTGTCAACACGGCGGAGAGTGTGGGCTTCGCTCGCGGCTCGGACCATTGCGCGTCCGGCGCTGTCGTGCCTCGGCTCAGCGAGTTCCCCAGGGCAAGACTTCCGCAGAGCAAGCCGGCCATCAACATCCATGAGAGTCGGGAGGTATTCACGTTACCTGTTCGAATACGATCGGTTTTCGCGTCTCGCTACGAATTTCATAACTCGTGGATAGTTCCGAAGGATTATCGGACTCCTTCGCGTCTAACCGGGTACGAAACGAGCCTGGAACCCACCTGGCCAACGCCGTGTCAATAGCGAGAGGAGGAACCATGAATAAGCGCTTTCGAATTCTTGTTTTTCTGGTTGTATCGATGACCATCGTCCTGGTGTCAGCCACCGCCGCAGACCGCGCGACGACACTTTCCCTCGAGAATCGAGGGGGTTCGAGCGTGATGGAGCGAAGTTTTCACAGCAGTCATGCGTGCAACACGCATGCATACCTACTCAAGTGGGCTTGCGCCGCCGATCGACGGGATGACTATCTTGTCCACCGCGCCGATTGCATTTACGTGACGGATCCCGAAAATAAGGACGAGTGTCGCGCCGAGGCCCGGGAGGCCGCCGACGAGATGTCCGAGGAGTGCGCCGACGTGTTCGAGGCCCGACGCGACCTCTGCGATCTTCTGGGCCAGGAGCCCTTCCTACCGGACTTCGATCCGGCTGATTTTGTGGATCCCAACGACATCGGTGACAGCGTCGATCCCAACCCGTACTGGCCCCTCACCGAAGGTCATACCCATGTCATCCACGCCGAGGATGAGATCGTTGTGCTGACGACGACCGATGAGGTCATTGATGTTGGCGGGATCCCTTGCCGCGTTGTCAGAGACTTCGCATTCGAGGAAGGCGAGGACGACGAAGGCGTGATCGAGTACGAGGCTATCGAGGTTACTCAGGACTGGTATGCCCAGAACCTGGACGGAGACATCATCTACTGCGGCGAGAATACGTATGAGGTCGAAGACGGCCTGATTGACAACACGGACGGCTCCTTCGCCCACCTGACGGATCGTGCGCTGGCCGGTTACCTTCTTCGCGCCATGCCCATCGTCGGCGAGGGCGATCGACAGGAGATGGCATCGGACGAAGCCGAGGACTATGTCAAGTATCTGAGTCTTGCGGCGACGCCTTCAGAGGACGAAGGCGGAGATGTGGAAGCCTTCCCCTGCGGAGGCGCCTGCCTACAGACGTTTGAACTCAACCCCCGCGATCCTGGCGACTCCGAGAATAAGTACTACCTCCCCGGCACGGGATTCGTACTGGCAACAAAGTTTGAAGACGGTGAACCGACCGGCGAACGCGAAGAAGTCACCTGCATCGGGGACTCGATCGACGTTCTGAACGATCCAGACTGTGAGATCGCTGACCCGGAAGCTCTATTCGAAGCCCTCTGTGCCTGGGCTCCCGAAGCACTCTGCTTCGACTGAACGAACCCAAGGGTTGTGACTCTCGGGGCCGGTGCCGTCTAGATGACGGTGCCGGCCCTACTCTTTGGGCGGATCATCGATCCGCTCGATCTCGTCCAGCAGGAAATCGATATCCATGAACGGGCCACCCCCGATCCGGGACCAGCGAATCTTACCTTTCCGATCGATCAGGAATGTCGAGTGCAACTCGAGTTCCTCGAAGTCGTCGAAACTACCGAATCGCCGAGCGCTCTTGTAGTCCACGTCGGAGACCAGCGTGTACGAGATGTCACCGCTCTCCAGGAATCCCGCATTGTCGTCCGGGCTATCGCTCGACACGGCAAGGACCGCGACGTCCGAGAACTCGAAGTCGGGAAATCGTTTCTGAACTGCGACTAGTTGCTCGACGCAGTGAGGACACTGCTCACCCAGGTAGAAGATCAGCAGGACCGGTCGTCCGCGGAATTCCTCGAGGGTCACCTCATCGCCGTCTGGATCGAAGCCTTGTAGTGAAGGTGCGGGGTAGGGCTCCCAACGCTCGGGCCCCAGGTCATCCAGCACGACTGATTGGTAGCTCCTCTGCTTGCCGGCGGACTCGTCTATCGGTTTCGCCTTGAGACCAAGGGCCGCGGCGTCCTCCATCCATCGAAGCCCCGGCTCGGCATCGGACCAGACGTGCAACAGGCGACCGTAGAAACGCTTGGCCTCTTCCGTGTTGCCGAGAGCATGATGCGCGCGTGCCAGACCCGAGAGCGCGATCCCGTCATTCGTTACTTCTTCGAGGACCATTTCGAACGCCTCGATCGCCAGCAATGGACTCCCGAACTCGAGGTACTGTTCCCCCAGTACGCTGTAGAGCATCCGCGGGTAGGCCGGCGGATCATTGAACTCTTGCCGCTTCGTGAGCTCCAGCTGGGCCGCTTCGGTCAGCAAGGCCAGTCCGTCCACGGTCTCGCCGCGCTCGAGCAACAACAGCGACTCGATCTCGCGCCAGTGGATCTGGTAGAAGTCGGCGTCGAACGATTCCTTGACGTCTTCTTCCATCCCCTTCAACTCACGCAACATCTCGTCGGTTTTCAGCAGGTCGCCCTTGTAGAGCGTCGCCAGCGTATCCATGTACTGCTTCCACAGCTTGTCGCTGGGTCGCTCGCGCCACGGGATGCTGTCCTCCGTCAGGATCTCGTCCCAACGCTCGAACTGCACCAATGCGCGAATCAGCGTTCGGAGTCCTTGCCGGTACGTGTTGAAGTCGCCCTCGTCTGGGTTGTTGTGGGTCGGGTCGAGCGGTGCTTCCATCAGTTGTCGCCCACCGTCCATGGCGGCCGACGGCATACCAAGATGCTCCTGGATATAGCCCAGATAGTTTCGGTTGTGAGCGTAGTTCCACGCGTTGAACGGCAGCGTCAGCCGTTTTTGCATGTAGGCCTTCTCGACACGAGTCGCCGAGTCCATCCAGATCGCCGCCTCGTGCCACATGCCGATCCCACTGTAGATATGGCCGGGCATGTGGTTGGCGTGTCCCGACTCATGGGCCAGCTTTCCGAAGACCGCACACGAGTCGAGTGCCTTGGCGCCTTCCGGCCCGTCCCAGTTGTGGATGCGATAGTGGTGCGCACCGGGGTGGAGGGGGTTCTTCTCCAGGATCTGTTGGGCGAGAAGCTCGTTGTGGATGCGACTTGACGAACGGAGGCTGTGGTTCAACAAGATCGCTTGCGCTTCCTGATCGTCGGGGTACTTGATGATGATCTTCTCGAGACCCTCGATCAGTTTCTCATTGCGTTCGGGCCAGGGCATGTCCGGGTTGTAGGCTTCGGCCCAGGCCTCGATGTACATTCGTTCTCGCTCGTCCGCGCGATCGATCTGCTTGAGCGCTTCCTGAAGGAACTCCCACTGGCGATCCTGTGCAGCCCTGGCCAATCCCCAGTAGGCCATCGGATTTCCGGGATCCAGCTTCAAACACCAGCGGAACGCGCGCTCTGCCTCGAAGTACCAGTAGTTGTGAAGAAGCGTGTTGCCCTGATCGAACCACATCTGCACTTCGGGCACTCTGCTTGAGATCGGAAAATGCGAGACGCCGATGCCTTCCATCTTCCACGGTTTGCTGCGCGGGCCCTCGTCGAACGCCTCACCGTGTTGCGAGTGGCCGAGACGACTCAGGTCATCTTGTGCTGCTTCCTCGGTGGCCAGGGAACTCGCGAAGAGGACAGGTATGACGAGCACTAAGAAGACGATGCGCATGGGTCGATCTCCTGAAGAAGGAAGCCGAAGGTTAGTCGGCGGACAAGATCGTGTCCAGCGCCTGCTCTAACTCGCTGGGACGAACGTAGAAATCGGCCACGTTGCCCGCTCGATCGATAAGAACGTAGCGTGGCGTACTCTTGACGTCATACGCCGCGACGATGGGAGAGTCTATTCCGGAGCCGTCGCAGATCTGGGGCCAGTTGATTCCCTGTTGGGCGATGACTTTGCGGACAAGCCGCGGTTTCTCATCCAACGCGACCCCGATGATCTCCAGACCCGCGGCGCCATGCTTCTTGTGGAGACGCTTCAGCGTCGGAAGCTCTTCGATACAGGTGGCGCAATAGGTGGACCAGAACTGGAGTAGGACCACATTGCCATTGAGTTCGGCGAGATCCAGTTCGCCGTCGTGGAGGGTGGTGGCCCGTAGTTCCGGTGCCGGCTCCGCGCCGGTCACGGAAACGGCGACGACCCACACGGCAGTCATCAGGATGGCTCTAATCATCACGGAGCACACGTGTTGGAGAGATCGCGGTTCGTCATCCCGCACTCGCCGCTGATGGAACCACCGACGGCGCGGGGCAGACCCGCGCTGTCCTTTCCCCAGCCCCCCTCGGTGGTGCCCGCGTCGGTGGCCACCAGGAGAAACCAGATCCAACCCAGCGGATCCGTGGTGGGATCGGGGGACCCGGTCCAGACGTAGGGTGACGATGTGCCGATCGTGCACTGACTCCCATCGACCGTGTACGACGACAGGGTCGAACCTCCGCCGTAGAGGATCTGATAATCCCCGGCGTCGAGACAGATCGAACGATCCCAGGCGACCTCGACATTCGTTCCACTCGGATTGAGTCGGATCGCCGACAGCGGCGTACTACCGGAAGAGCCATCCGGAACCGAGGGCGGAGGGGCGAGCCCGCCGTTCTTCATCAGGATCACCTCATCGATACTCTCGTCGATAAGCGCCAGATCCAGATCGCCATCGTTGTCGAAGTCCAGCATCAACGAACATGACGACGCCTGGGTCGCGACGAACTCCTGAGCAAACGTGAAGTTGCCCAGTCCGTCATTGAGATTGAGTCTCCAGTTGCCGAGAAAGCTGGAAGTGATCCAGTCCAGATCCCCGTCCCCGTTCATGTCACCCAGGTCATCGGAGAGTCCGAATGGATCCGCGACGTAGGTTGTCGGCAACGAGAGACCACCGCTCCCGTCCCCGAACAGGATCGAACCGTTGGCGTCGAAGCTGTTGATCGTCGCGACGTCCTCGTGGCCGTCTCGATTCAGGTCGCCGAGGACCAACATCCAGACCCTACCACCGGCGGCAATCGATGTGCCCGCCGTGAACCCGCCGGCACCGTCAGCGGTATGAACAATGATCCGCTCGGAGTCTCGCCCCCCGACCACCAGATCCAGGATCCCGTCGTCGTTCATGTCGGCGGCGGCAATCGCCCAGGGTTGCGTGATGCCTGCGGCGAAGAACGTAGCCGTTCCGAACAGACCGCTTCCGTTGTTGAGAATGACGGAGAGTTCGTTGGTGGCCGAGTTGGTGTTGGCGATGTCGATGTCTCCATCACCGTCCACATCGAGTACCGCGATCCCCCGCGGCAAGGAACCAACCGTCACCAGTTGCTGCGGATTGAATCGTCCATTGCCGATACCCATGAGGACCGACACCGTACCGTCGCCGATATTGACGACGGCGGCATCCACGACACCGTCCCGATTGAAGTCGGTCGGCTCCGACGGGCTGGCCTGATTGCCGGCGGGAGATGTGGGCTGCAGGAAGGCGAAGAACTCACCGGTGCCGTCGGCCTTGTTCAGGAAGACACGGAGATCCGCGGTGATCTCGTTAACGATGGTGATGTCCAGGAAGCCATCGCCGTTCAAGTCCGAAGCGAAGCCACCGTAAGCCTGCGTGCCGGCGGCGGGAGTGGTGCGGGTCGTAAGACGATCCACCTCGGTGAAGCTCATCCCCACCGCTTGCGAGCGTGTCCAGAACTGGTACGAGTAACCGGGGTCTCGCAGGAACGTGTTGTCGGCGGCCTCGATGTCATCGGACAGGACGACCATGACGGTCTCCCCTGCGGAGAAGGGTTGAGCAGGTGTCAGCGTGACGGTCTGGTCGCCGTTCGAAAAGCTGTAACTACCGGTGGCCGTGCCACTCCAACGACCGAAGGCCCAGAAGCTGTTGGACGTGATGCTCGCAGGCTTCACCGGCCGGTCGAAGTGCACCACGATCGCGCTATCCACCGGAGCGGCCAGCACTCGGGCCGCGGGTTCAATCGTGGTGACCGCCAGTTGGCCGCCGGCACCCACGCCGCCAACCGTGACAGTGAGGAGAAAGACCTGGATGAATCCGGAGCGCTGCATTGTCCGCCATGATAAGGAATCCGGCCGCATGTAGAGCCTGGATTCTCCGTGTCACTTCTTCTTGCCGACTGCCTTCTTGATTCCGCCACGCAGATCCCAGTCCGGCCCGTATTCATAGGCCGCGGGTGCGCGGGTTGCGACGACCTTGTCGCCTGCCGCAAGCCGCGTCAGGTCGGTGCCGTCGATCGGGGTCGCGAATGAAAACCCGTCCTGGACGTCAGTGATGCGAAGCTCACCGATTACGACCTCGTCTCGAGAGAGAAGAACACCGGTCTCCGGGTGGAAGATCTCTTTACCAAGGGCAACCGCGCGAATCAGGTCGTTCGTCTCTACCTGCCCCTTGCCCATCGTCACCATCACCTTGCCGGGCGAGACGTCGGCGACGACGCCTTCCGGGACCTGCGCACCGATTCCCTTGACGATGTGATGCACGCCGACGTTGACGGCGGCGATCATCGCCTGGCCGATCGGTGTTGCCGAGTAGTTGCTCATGAAGCCGCCGAGGGCGCCGGACATTCCCCAGCCCCCGGCGCCGAAGCCGATGTTGCGTGCCTTCAATCGCACATCCACCTGCTTGCTGCCGAAGATCTGTGACGTTTCCATGTTGATGATCTGCACCGTAATGCCGACTCGGGATTCGGCGTTCTGCCAGTTGACACGCCCCGCAACCGCACCGGCCCTGCCGCCGATCATCCGCCCGATACCACCGAGGCCGCGCTTCTTGCTCTTGACTTCAGGTTCGTAGGCGTTGATCACAAGCTTGATGCCCATCTGTGCTCCGAGGACCTTACCCTTCTTCGCAGCACTGGGTGCGGCGACTCGACCGCCGTCCGCAAGATCCTGCTCGCCGAGGATTGCGCCCAGACTCTCGCGTTCGACGACGTCGAATCGACCGGTCTGCAAGAGGATGTCGGTCAGCATGGCATCCAACCCCTCGATCGGGACCTTGCCGTAGTCGGTGTTGACGTCGTAGGTCCAGTTGTATTGTTCGCCGTTGGGCCCCGTGCCACTGACCTTCGCGGAGTAGTCGCCGGAACCGGTCTTGTTCTCGGTCGTCAGGACTCGAACGCGCGAGCGCTTGCCGCCAAAGTCACTCCACTCCAACTGAACGAGATCGGTGGGTTGACTCTGTGCGATTGCGTCCAGACTTTCAGGGAGCGGAACCGTGCCGTTTTTCTCCGTCACGGCGTGAGCCAACATCTCGGCACGAACGGGAGTCGCGATCGCGACGACCATCAACAGAGCCGCAACGGCGGCCATTCCCTTGGTCATGATCTTCCTCATGTTCATCGGTCATCCTCCTCGTCCCAAGTGCCAAGAATCGTGGCCCATATCCTATCCCAAGTCGAGGTCGGCTCAGCATCGAGTCGCCACTTGAGCAGTTCGGCCAACACGCGGAACCGCTCGGCCCAGTCGCCCTTCACGCGCTCGACATCCTTCTTGGCTGCCAGGCCGCTATGCTGAACGGACACGTGACGTCCGATAGCCAGCGGTTGCGGGTGCCTCCCTGCGCCTCGCAGGGGCCCTCGCCAGGGAAAGGTCTAAGAGGTTAGGCGCGGATCAGAAAAGGCCCGCCGGGAGATCCCGACGGGCCTTCATCGTTACGCGTAAACGAATACGAACTAGTTCTGACGAGTCAGCTCAACCCGTCGGTTCGTCGCCTTACCGGCGCGGGTGCCGTTGTCGGCGATCGGGTTGCTCTCGCCGTAACCCTTGGCCGACAGGCTGGCTGCCGAGACACCGTGCTCGACCAGGTAGTCGAGTACGGCTCTCGCACGAGCCTCGGAGAGGGTCTGGTTGTAGCTATCGGCACCGCTGGAGTCGGTGTGTCCACCGACCTCGATACGAACCTCGGGCCACTCCTTCAGAGAGGAGACGACTCGATCCAGCACCGTCGTCGAGTTTGAAGTCAACACCGCCTTGTTGGTCTCGAAATTGACACCCTCAAGGACCAGGGACTTCTTTTCGTCTTCGAACAGCTTCGGACAGCCACGTTCGTCAACTTCCGCGCCGGCCGGCGTGTCGGGGCAGCGATCGATGCCGTCCCAGACGCCATCGCCGTCGCTGTCTTTCGGGCAACCCGTGGCGTCCACGGTCGCACCCTTCGGCGTATTCGGACACTTGTCGATCCCGTCCCAGACGCCGTCACCGTCGCTGTCTTTCGGGCAACCGGTGGCATCGACCGTCGAGCCCTTCCGCGTGTCGGGGCACTTGTCGATCCCGTCCCAGACACCGTCGCCGTCGCTATCTTTGGGGCAACCGACGTCGTTGACCGTCGCGCCCCTCGGCGTGTCGGGGCAATCGTCTTTACCGTCGGCGACACCGTCGCCGTCGCTATCCAGCGCACAACCACGCCCATCGACGGGCCAGCCTTTGGGCGTATCGGGACAGGCGTCGATGCCATCGAAGACGCCGTCACCGTCGCTATCCTTGGGGCAGCCTCTCTCGTCGACGGTGGCACCGCGGGGCGTTCCCGGGCAACGGTCACGACGATCGCTAACACCGTCGCCGTCGCTATCGGTCGGGCTCCCACCGGAACCCCATGAGTAGGCGAAGAGGAGATGCTCCTGATTCATTTTTCCGCTAAACGGCCCCAAATCATCATCGAAACTGCGATCGACGCGAAGCTCCCAACGGAAGTTGTTGGAATCTCCGACACGAACTCGCTGCCCGATACCAAAGGAGTACATGCCGTAATCGAAGCTCGAGTTCGTCGTGTCGTAGTCGATGTCGGTCAGGCCGCCACCGAACGAGAAGAAGAAACGACGATCGCTGTCCGGCTGCAGGAAGTACTCCATGCCGGTGCGTAGTGTGATCATGTCGCTGTCGCTGATCGGCGAGAGACCGCTGGTCGGGGTGTACAACCCGTCGATCGACCAGCCCCAGCGGTTGCTGAACAAGATTCCACCGCGAACACCGACGCCGAACTCCGCGTCGGTCGCCTTCGAGAAGTTCCCGGTGGCGTTGTCCGACGGGAATGAGAACCCACCCACGAACCCGATGTCACCGCCCTCGCCGTCGCCGGACATCGCGGGTGCACCGATGGAACCGAGACCGACGATAAGTACCGCCAACCCGATCGCCTGCAATCGATTGAATCTGTTCATTTGTAGTCCCTTCTTGCGTCTTGTCGGGACCCGGTCCTAAATCCGGGGTCTCGTCGACCCCGACTCTAACCCAAATTGTGGTGGATTGCTCGTCAGGGTTTGACGACGTAGCAACTCAAACCGGGGAACTGATTCGGCGTGGGATCGACCCAGTTAACGCCTGCGATCCCTGCCACCGGGGTCGAAAGCCGCACGGTCGCCGGGTTGTCAGTCTTGTGGATGGTGTAGCCACCAACCGTGCTCACGCCCCAGTCTAGTGTGACGTTACCGTCGACGCTGATGTTGCTTACACGGGCGCCCGCGAAGTTCCCGGGCGACGGGACTCCGGCAAAGAAATCGACGGACGAATCATTTGAGTCGTCGAGGGCCTGCAGGGTTGAATCACCGCCCAGGTCTCGAACGTACGCCATGCCGGACGGCACGCTGGCTGCGGGAGACCCCGCTTCCGAGCCGCCGACCGTTGTGACACCCGTGTAGGCTCCGAACGATACGCAGTCCGGAACCGATGCAGCCTTGCGAAAACAGACCAGCCCGTCGGTCGGAAGGGCCCCGGTCGCCGTGTGATCCGGAACGATTCCGAACACGGTGCGTGCGGTGTTCGTCGCAATCAGGATCGGTATCTGGTTCGTCGTATTGCTGGGAAGGTTTTGTGTCATCGTTCCGAGACTGACGAGTTGCGATCCAGAACTGTCGTAGACGGTGACCTCCACTCCGTTGAACTGAGATTGAAAGTCGGAGTAGGCCATGATCACGACGTACTGCGCATTCGGATGTTCGTTGGAGCCCGAGAACACTTCGACGACTCGGGCGAAGTGAAACGATGCGACAACGGGAGAAGCGTTGAGCAACAGCGCAAGTATTACGAAGACGAAGACGCGCGACGTGTACTGAGTAATCACGATCACCCCCCAACTCGTTTCGGCGTCCTTGGAGACGGGCGAACTTGTCGAGATGATACGGCGAATGCGGCAACTGCGGACGAACTTGTTTCGTCTCCAGGTGCGGCGGGAACGGTCAGTTCGTAGGAAATGGCGAAAAAGGGACGGATTTACTTTTCAGGAAGAAGAATAGGGCCCCTCTCTTTTTGCCGGTCCCTTATAGGCGATGGAATGACGCGATTCGCTTTGCGTTGTCGGGATCGACGCCGGCGTCCTCTGCGCGTTTAGGCCAACCGCGTACCGCCAGGCGAATCTCGTCGATGAGTCGGCTTGCTCGGGCGCTCTTCATTCCTGCCATCTTTGCGAATGCGAGAAGATCCGCACGCGTGAAGTCGTCACGTTTGCCGTTCAGGCTCATCTGATGTTGCGATGTCCAATTCCCCTGCGGGTTGTAGCTGTAGACAACATCGAATGCCGGAGAGAGACGCCACAAACCTTTGCGATCCATGAGGAACCCGATGTTTTTGACGTGATCATCCTGGTTGCGGGCGATGATGTTGAAGAAGGCACGTCGTATTTGTTGTTCGCGATCGCCTGTAGAGAGTCCGAGTCGCTTGATCACGAGGATCGCTTGCTCGTACGAATGAGCACCGGCACTCTCGAAGTCGTGGTGCGCGAGGGCAGCCAGCGACTGGTAGTGCAACTTCCCACCGGTGTCGGTGCGATCATAGCGTCGGGTCATGAAGTGGGCCCGACCGCCTTCTTCGTGAAGTCGACATGGCATCATGATGATTCCCGCGTCCTGCGCCATCAGGTAGTAGGCGTATTCGATTCTTCCGTACCCCTGGGGGTCGGCAATCTCCTTGTCTTTGTTCCCTTCGATTCCGTCGAACTTCATCAGCCAATAGGTGAACGGTTTGCCCGCGTCCACCTGTCCGGAGCGAAATTCGCCGGTCTGTTCGTTCCATGCCAGGATCGCCTTGGCCCGGGCTCCACCGGCGGAGGTACCCACACGGAGGATGTCTTCGATCACGCGGGAATCGTCTTCCCCGTCGAAGCGACCTTCCATCCGGCTCCGTTGGTTCAGAATCCGATTGGAGAGTTCGACGAGGCTATCGACTTCAATACGTCTTGCGGTGGTCGGCGACTGTTTCAACGCGGGCTGAAACTCCAACGCACCCATCCCCCGCTTGCCCGTGTAACACAGTCGTTCCACAGGATTGAACGTCGATGCGTCTCGGTTCTGTTGCGCAAGCCAGACATCGATCAACGCGTTCCCGAACCGGTCGGGCAGGCAGTCGGCCAGCATGCCGGGTAACCCCTTGAAGGACTTCCTCGGCAGTTCGGGGAACTCGTAGGGCGCCGTGCGAAGAGGCATCGTCAGGGGTGCCACCTGAATCCCACTACCGGCGAACTCCTCGGTGTACTGGAACGCCGCCAGCTGGCGATCATCGAACCAGGAGACGGCGCCGATCGTTCGGCCCCAGAGATCGACGTAGGCGTCGGTCATCGTGTGGCCGGGTCCTCACCCCAGCTCCACTCCGCGGACTCCTTCGTCTTGGGTCGTGCCCGTTGTCGTCGCTTGCCGCGACCCTTGATTCGCTCCAGCGGGTTGACGGCGGGGTCCGGAAGCAGGGCCTCGAGATGACCGTGGAGCTTCAGGGCCTGCAGGATGCGGATGAAGCTGTCGAGGGAGATGCCCTTTCCGTCCTGGACCAGCCGACTGATGGTGCTGAGGGAGACGCCGGCCTCACGGGCCAGTTGGCTCTGGGTGATATTGCGGCTGAGGCGGATCGCTTCCAGTCGCCGGGCCAGGGCCGATTCGATCTGGTCGCTGGAGGCCAGGGAGAAATTCACTTTGTACGGCATTTATGACTCTTTATAGCTGCGAGTGGCTATAAAGAATGATAAGTCGTGTATTAACGGATGTCAACTAGGACACACAATAATATGTGATTAGCCAGTGATTATTGCCCATTTAGCAAACAACCTGTCTCCAATCAGATTTTATAATCAGACCCCCGCACTGACCATACTCTCCGCCCGCCGCGCACACGAGGCCATCGGTCGCTCCGCCAAACGCCGACGGAAGTTCAGATGGCGTCTCCGCGATAGCTCGATCAACGGCCGCCACATCCGCGCCGTCAACCGGTTGCGGATGAGGGCGTGCCAGATCCGATTCGAGCGTTTGTACAGATAGCTCATCGCCAGGTAGGCCGACACCGCCCGCAGGTCTGCCGGACGTCGCCGCCAGATCGACCCGTGAGAGAAGAGCCGGCGGTACAACCCCGCATACCCCTCTTCCAGTTGCTCGACACTCATCCGCTTCGGCCGAAAGACCACGTTGGCCGTGTCGTACAACTCCCAGTCTCGATGCAGCAGTCGTCCTTCGCTCTCGAACTGCCGGTACAGCGGCGTTCCCGGATACGGGGTCAGGATGTGAAACGTCGCGCACTCCAACCGATTGGCCTCGACCCAGTCCGCCGTCCGCTCGAACACGTCGGGGCCGTCGTGATCGAAACCCAGCACGAAACTGCCGTTGACCTGGATGCCGTGGTCGTGCAGCAACGCCACCCGACGGGCGTAGTCCTCCGGTGCCGGCGTCTTCTTGCGGGCGTCCCGCAGGTTGCCTAACTCCAACGACTCGAAACCGACGAACACCCCGGTACATCCGGCAAGCGCCATCTCGCGCACCAGCGCGGGGTCGTCTGTCACGTCGATCGTGACCGCGGCACTCCAGATGATCTCCAGGTCTCGCAAGCGTCGGCAAAGCTGCTTCAGGTAATCCCGTCGGGAGCCCAGGTTGTTGTCGGTGAAAACGATGTAGGGCTGACCGTCCGCCCGGACCTCGTCGGCCACCTGATCGACATCCCTCAGCTGGTAAGGCATGCGCAGACCCTCGGTGGACAGATAACAGAAACCACAGCGGTTGTGACATCCACGTGTGGCGATCACGCTCGAGGTCGTCAGGTACGAGTCCCGCGCCAGCAGGTCCCGTCGCGGGGGCGGCTCGTCTTTGTACGGGCTGCGATAACTGCCCTCGTAGATCGGTCGCAGGTCGTTGGCATCGATATCCTGCAGAATCCTCGGCCACAGTTGCACACCTTCGCCAATAGCGATCGCGTCGGCGTGGGGCGCAACCTCCTCGGGACACGACAAGACGTGTAAGCCACCGAGAATCACGATCGCACCGCGGGAGCGGTACCAGTGGGCCAACTCGTAGGCGCGACGGGCAAACGTCAAGTGCACCGTGATGCCGACGACCTGCGGGAACGGGTCTGCAGGCGGTGGTCCCTGCAACAGGTTCTCGTCCCAGTAACGCACCTCCCAGTTCTCGGGAGTCGAGCCTGCGACACCGGTCAGCGCCAGGCTGGGCGTCAGCACATGCTTGCCGAAGCTGGCGTGAGGATCCTTCGGGTAGAACGGATTGATCAACAACGCATGCCGGGGCTTTGGCTCGGCGACACGGATGCGAGGTAACTCCGGCGCACGACGCATGGCGGGGGGGAGGAAGTCGCTCATTGCGCGGCCACCTGGATCTCCGGCAGCGCACCGAAGCGGCGACTGCGCAGATGGTAGGCCTCGACGGCATCGGCCAGGTCGTCCTCGTCGAATTCGGGCCACATCCGGTCAGTGAACAGCAGTTCCGCGTACGCGCTCTCCCATAACAGGAAGTCACTCAGCCGTTGCTCGCCGCTGGTTCGAACCAGCAGGTCGACGTCCGGTGCCGGTGGATCGGAATGCATGGCTTCGTTGATCCGCTGGCCGAACGACTCTTCCGTCAGGGGTTCGCCCGTGGTGCCACCGGCAACGGCCCGCAGGATCGCCTGTCGTGACGAGTAGTCCACGGCGATACGTAGATGGAGTCGCGAGCCATGCCGCGTCGCCCGTTCGCTGACTTCGATCTCCCGCACCAGGTCCGGAGCCAACCGATCGCGACGACCGACGACGCTGATACGCACACCGTGGCGGATACAGCGGGCCCGCTCGTTGCGCAGATAGCGACGGAACAGCCCCATCAGGATATCGACTTCCTTTTTCGGCCGACTCCAGTTGTCCGACGAGAACGCATAGAGCGTCAACGTTCCGATACCAAGATCCGGTGCGGCCTCGACGACCCTCCGGACGGACCGGGCACCTTCCCGATGGCCGGCCACACGTTCTCGACCCAGTCGACGAGCCCAGCGACCGTTGCCGTCCATGATCAGGGCAACGTGGATCGCATCGAATAAATTACTTTGCATTACAAAGTGCCTCCACAAAAAAATAGCTACTTGTTTCGTGTCGCCTGGATCAACGACTCCATGTGATCCAGGTAGCGCTCCAACGCGCGACGCCCCTTGGCCGTCGCCTTGTATTCGGTGCGGGGCGTACGCCCCTCAAACGTCTTGTTGCAGTTGATGTAGTGGGCCTCTTCCAGCTTGCGGGCATGGACACTGAGGTTGCCGTCGCTGGTCCCCAGCAGATCACGCAACTCGGTGAAGCTCATCTTCGGGTTGACCGACAATGCACTCATGATACCGAGCCGTACGCGCTCGTAGATCAAGCGGTCGAAGTCCCTGGCCGTGGGATCGGAAAGATAGCCGGCCAGCCCTCGGAGCTTGCGCTCCTTGGCCGGGGCGGTTTTCCCGCGCTTGCTCTGTGCCGGCTGTTCCTTAGCCCCCATAACGCCTCGCAATGATCAGTCCGAACACGATGTGTAGCCCACCGAAGCCGACACCCATCCACAACGGTGTCCAGCTGAACGGGGTGAAGAACGCGCAAGCGCCGAGCGTCATGAAGCACAGACCCAGGAGCGGGACGATACGGACCGACACGACGCCGGCGGTGACGACCGCCGTACCGTACAGCAACAGCCACGTGCCCGGGATCGACTCGATGGCGTCGACGCGTCGCAGCACCAGAGTGAGGACGGCGGCGGCCACGATCGGCGGTGTCAGGCAGAACAGGAATCGGCGGCCGGCGCCACGATAGACCTGCACGCCCGCCTTGCGGGACTTGTGAAGGAGCGTGATCGAACCGAGGCCCAGGGCGACCGCTGCCGCACTGAACCAGACCGCCTGCCAATGAGACTGACCCACAGGAAACAGCGTGATTCCCGTGGCCAACAGACCCACGACACCCATCCAGACGCCGCCCCAGCCCGGGACTGCCGTGAAGGCGGCGGTGGACTCCATCGTCTTACGGATGAAGCGGAGGTTGTCTTCCGCATGGGCCTGGAGTGAGGTCATCGCTCATAAAGATTGGGCCCGAACCCGCACTATGTCAAGTACTTTTCAATACAAAGTAGCCCAACCCATCAACCCCCTCAAACCCACGCTCCACCGTTGGTCATTCCCTCGGGAGGCGCTACAATTCAGTCCCGTTAATAAGGATGCGCGAGTGATTAGAGTCGGCCGGATGTTGGCTCACTACCGCCTCGAGGAAGACTGATGGCAAGACGCTGCTTACTGGGATTGTGGGTTCTCATCCTTCTCGCCTCCCCGGCCCACGCCGACCTCTACAAGAACGACACGTTTCGCATCTTCGCCGACTTCCGGGCCCGGCTGGAGGCCGATTGGGACTCGCAGGACGCGATGGGTGTCGAGCGGGATGACCGCACACGATTCCGTGTGCGGGTTCGGGTCGGATTCGTCCATCAGCCCGACGATCGTTGGGAGTTCGGTATGCGACTCCGCAGCGGTAACGAGTTAAGCCAGCAGTCGCCCCACGTGACGCTGCTGGACTTCGACGACAACGACACCGGTCCCACCGATTTCAACTTCGACCGCTGGTACGTGAAGTCGACCTTCAAGAACGGCGTCTGGGCGTCGGCCGGCCGCAACTCGCTTCCGTTCTGGAAGCAAAACGAGTTGGTCTGGGACGACGACGTGACCCCGGCCGGCGTGGGTGTCGGTCATCAACAGACGATCGGCAAGCGTGGCACGCTCGGATTTCAGGGGGGCTACTTCACGCTTCCCGAGGGGATGAACGAGTTCTTCGGGAGCCTGCTCAGCGCCCAGGGGGTCTACAGCCACGACGGGGAGCGGCTCGACGTCACCGTCGCTGCCGGTCTGCTGAATCTGGACGCCGATCCAATCGGCTCGGGAACGATCCTCCTGAACGGCAACGACATGCGTGACTACCGTCTTCAGGTCGTCAGCGCCCAACTCAAGTTGAAGGCCGGCGGTCGTCCCCTGCGAGTCGGTGGCGACCTGATCGAGAACAGCCAGGACTACCCCGGTGATCCCGACGCCGACCGGACGTCGGGCTGGGTCGGCTCACTCCACTGGGGCGCGACGAAGGAACGGGGCGACTGGCTGCTGGCCTGGTACGTCGCCCGGATCGAGCGATTGGCCGTCAACAGCTCGTTCTCTCAGGACGACTGGGTGCGTTGGGGCAACGGGCCGCAGACCCGTGCAAGTGACTTCCGCGGACACGAACTCCGCTTCGCCTACGGGTTGGGGGAGGGCAGCAACCTCGTCGCGCGGCTCTATCTGGTAGAGGCGCTGAGCAGCGTCGAGGACGGCAGTCGGCTGCGTGTCGACTACAACAAGCGGTTCTAGGGCCGTCAGCCGGCGAACCGACGAACGAAGTCGGCCTCGGTGAGGATGCCCACCAGTCGTGAGCCTTCCACCACCGGCAGACAGCCGAACTTGTTTTCCAGCATCACTCGAGCCGCACTGGCGATGTTGGTGTCAGGATCCACGGTCTCGACGTCGTTCACCATCACGTCGGCCACCGTGCCGACATGAAGCGCGTCAACCTGCAAGCTGACCGGAAGCGATTCTGCCGGCGCCAGGGCCATGCGGACGAAATCACGCTGGGAGACCAGACCGATGACCTCGCCGTCGTCGTCGACGACGGGCACATGCCGGATACCCTTGTCGTCCATCAGCTCGCCGAGCTCGAAGAGTGTTGCATCTCCCGTGAGCGAGAATGGCGTCGCGGTCATCAGATCGCGGACTGCCAAGTGTTTCATCGTTGAATTCCTCCAGGGAGAGGCTACCGCCGTCAGCGCCCCGTGTCGAGCCCCTCGAATAACGTCTCTAGTTGCTCGTCGAGGATGTCGATCTGACGTCGCCGTTTGGTCAGGTCGTCTTCCGCCTCGATCACCCGTCGCTCGGCCTCGGCCAGCCGGTCTTCCGCCAACAAGATCATGTTCTTGATCTGTTCCAGCTGGTCGCTGTTGGGGATGGTCGCCGGATCCGCTCCCTTGCGCACCGCCTCCTCCATCTCCTTCTCGAGCTGGGTCGCGTAGCTCTTCAGTTGCTCGATCTCAGTCTGCGTGTTGCGCACGTCGCTCTCGGCACTGTTCAGCCGGGAACGGAGCGGAGCCAGACGACGCTCTGCCAGTTCTACCCGACGCAGGGTCATCAGAATCCTCTGATCGGACTGCAGCGATTCGAGTGAGCGAGCGATGCGTTCCAGGTTGGCGTTCAGCTCGCCGGCGTTCTTCAGTTCGACGGTGTCCTCGGCATGGAGTGGGGTCAAACACAGGACGAGCATCAGCAGGGCAAGCGCGGATCGTTTCATGGGTGCCTCCTCACACGATCATACGGGATAGTCCCCTTCCTGGTTACGAGATCAGATTCCCCGGACTGGACCGTCCGGGAGTGACTCGGCTACGGTGTCCGCATGCCACCCATCGAGATCGACGACCGCCGGATGAAGCGTCTGCTGAATGAGGGGCTCATATGGCTGGCGGAATCCGGCGAAGCGCCGCCGCCGGGAGAACTCCTACAGCGCATCCCGGAAACCTGGCACGGCGTGGACGTGGCCGCGGCGCCGTTGAAGAAGACTGCCCCCGAGGAGATCTACCGTTCCGCATGTCAAAGCGTCGTGGCGGTCGGCAAGCTCTATCTCTGTTCGCGGTGTGGGAAGCGACACACCCACATCGCCAGCGGCTTCGCAATCGCGAAGTCCGGCCTGGTCGTCACGAACTTCCACGTCGCCGACGATCCGGAGAAACTGGCCCTGGGGATCATGACCCTGGACGGCTCGGTCCATCCTGTGCAGTCCATCGTACGCGCGGACCGGTCCAGCGATCTGGCCATCCTCCAGCTGCCGATCGACGATCTCGTCCCGCTTCCCCTTGGAGACGAGCCACCGGTCGGTGCGCCGATCTACGTGTTGAGTCACCCCGCGGGCAGGTTGTTCACGTTCACCGAGGGCATCGTGTCGCGCTACGTGTCCCACGGCCGGACCCGGCTCATGGCCGTCACCGCGGATTTTGCCCGTGGATCGAGCGGGGCTCCGGTCCTGGATGCACACGGCGCGGTGGTCGGCGTGGCACGGCAGACGAAGTCGGTTTACCACCACTCTGAAGACGACACGCCACCCCGATTGCAGATGGTCCTGAAACAATGCGTGCCGGCGGGCTCGCTGAGGAACTGTCTTCGGAGCACCTGAAGTGCATCGGCGGACGGCGAAGAAAACGCCTCCTGAGCGACGGTTTCGCGGACGTTGGCCGACCTCCCGTCCCTGGAGGCAATCGCGGCGAGGAATCGCTAAGATACCTCGCCGACCGACCGTCGGTCAGGACCCCAAGGACAAGGAGACGAACCGTGGCCAACAGCAAGACTCTTATCGAAATCGGCGACAACTACGGCGCACACAACTACCATCCGTTGCCGGTCGTTCTGGCCAAAGGCGAGGGTATCTGGGTCTGGGATGTCGAGGGCAACAAGTATCTCGACTTCCTCGCCAGCTACTCGGCCGTCAATCAGGGGCACTGTCATCCGCGGCTCGTCAAGGTCATGTCCGAGCAGGCCGGCCGACTGACACTCACCTCCCGCGCGTTTCACAACGACAAGCTCGGCCCCTTCCTTAAAGACCTCTGCGAACTCACGGGCTTCGAGATGGCGTTGCCGATGAACTCCGGCGCCGAGGCCGTGGAGACTGCGATCAAGGCGGTCCGTCGTTGGGGCTACCAGGTCAAGAAGATCCCCACCGACAAGGCCGAGATCATCGTCTGTTCCGACAACTTCCACGGCCGCACCACGACGATCGTCGGCTTCTCGACGGACGAGGACTACAAGGTCGGCTTCGGTCCCTTCACACCTGGATTCAAGGCGATCCCTTACGGCGATGCCGCCGCTCTCGAGAAGGCGATCACTCCGAACACCGCCGCCTTCCTGGTCGAGCCGATCCAGGGCGAGGCAGGCGTCGTCGTCCCGCCCGAGGGTTACCTGCGCAAGACCCGCGAACTCTGTGCAGCCAACAATGTGCTGTTCGTCGCCGACGAGATCCAGGTCGGCTTCGGCCGCACCGGCAAGATGTTCTGCTGCGATCACGAAGGGGTGAAGCCGGACATGCTGATCCTGGGCAAGGCGATGGGCGGGGGCATGTACCCGGTCTCGGCGATCGTCGCCGACCGGGAAATCATGAACGTCTTCGATCCCGGCTCCCACGGCTCGACCTTCGGTGGCAACCCGCTGGCGGCTGCGGTCGCGCGGGAGGCGATGCAGATCCTGAAGGACGAGAAGCTGGTCCAGCGGGCCGCAGAGCTTGGCGACTGGTTCATGGACGAACTCCGTGCCCTCAATAGCCCGCATGTTGCCGAGGTCCGTGGCAAGGGTCTGCTGATCGGTGTCCGGCTGAAGTCCGAGGCCGGCGGGGCCCGCAGCTTCTGCGAACGGCTCCAGGAAGAGGGCATGCTCTGCAAGGAGACCCACATCGACGTGATCCGCTTTGCACCGCCGCTGACGATCGAGAAGTCGGAGCTACAGTGGGCGCTGGAGCGGATCCGGAAGGTCCTAACCTGATCCCGGAACGATCGTGGGCACCCGGTCTCTCGGGACCGTCGTGCTATCAGCGTCGGCAAGCAGATAAGCCAGCACATCGTCCGCCGTGTAGGACTTTCGACTGCCAAGGAACGCGCCGAGTGTTTTCGCCTGGTCGCCGGCCGTGATCAACGGAGCTTCGGTCGTGCCATCCGAACGCAGCTGGCCGTGACCGGTGTTGGCAAGCAGCGCGTTGCACACGCAGCGTCGTCCGATTGTGTCGCACTCCAGGCCGCCCTTGGCGACATACTGCTCGACCGGTTCACCGGGGCAGCGATAACCGACGCCCCCGTCACGCTTGCGATAGGCGGTCCGGAGGTAACCGAGGTCACAGACCCGTTTGCGCTCCGTCGCCTCGACCGGCGTGTCGCCGCAGACGGCGACCTTGAACGGATAGCCCGTCGGCGAGGCCAACGCATCCGTCACCACATCGAGCGAGCCCGCGCGGGCGGCGTCGATCACCTCGTGACGCAGTTCCGGCGCAAACCCCGACTCGTCGCAGAAGGCGAACAGCGTGCCGACCTGGATTCCCGTGGCTCCCGCATCGAGCGCTGCGGTGAGGGCCTCGGGAGATCCGGTCCCACCTGCCAGCCAGAATGGCAGTCCAAGCCGACGCAGGGCCGCGAGATCCACCGCGTCGCGCTTGCCGTAGATCGGCTCGCCCCGTTCGTTACGGCGGGCCTCTCCTCTCGGCGGCGCGTTGTGTCCGCCCGCGGTCGGTCCCTCGACGACGAATCCGTCGATGCGGCCGGTCGCCTTGCGAGCCAGCAGGGTCGCGAGGGAGTTCGAGGAGACGATGGCGAGAAAGCGCGGGCGCGTGAGTGGCTGCGAAACGGCCACACCGTGACGACGAGGGTCGAAACGGATCTCGTTGACGGCGGAGGCGTCCGCTCCCGCGACATCAAGACGCAAAGTCGCCGGCTCGTGCTTGGCGAGCCGGTCGAGGGCACCGGGAATCTCGCGCGGGATGCCTGCGCCCATGATCACGTAGTCGACACCGGCAAGCATCGCCCCGTAGAGCACGGCAAGCGTCGGCAACTGAACCTTGGTCAGCAGGTTGATGCCGACGACACCGTCATGACCTTCGCGGGCGAGGGTCACCTCGGCGAAGGCTGCGGCCAGGATCATCTGCTCTCGTTCGATCCGGGTGCGCTGACGGAGCATCGGCACCGCGCGATAGGGCGTCCCCGCGGGGCGGCCGTCAGGTCGGAAGTAGCGCGTCAGCAAGCGCTCGGCGACGCTGGGAATCGGGAAGGTCTTGAGAGCGCGACGCAGATGCCCCCCGGGGTCACCGTCTTCGAGTCGCCGGGTCATCAAAACATCCGACGCGGTCCCCGAGACGACACCCAGTTGGCCCGCACGGGAAACCGCGTGGGCAAGCTCCCAGCCGGAGATGCCGACACCCATTCCGCCCTGGATGACCAGCGGCGATGATCTCGCTGATTCCATGGTTGCAGGATAGCGACCCGGGACAAAAAGGTCGATGGCTCTTACTCGCCTCGCGTCTGGCATAATTGCTGGATGAGTGATGAAAAAGACGGCGCAGCCGTTCGATTTCCACCGCCGTTCGCCTATCTTTCCGGAATCGCGATCGGTGCGCTCCTGCAGTCCTTTGTCACGCCGCTATCGATGGCGATCGGCCGGGAGCTTCGTATCGCCGGCGCGGGGATCGTCGCAGCGCTGGGGGTCGGAATCATGGCGGCCGCCGCCGGGCCGTTCAAGAAGACCGAACAGGACCCCAAGCCCTGGAAGCCAACCCCGGCGATCATCTCGACGGGGATCTACGGCTACTCGCGGAATCCGATGTACGTCAGCATGGCGCTGCTGCAGGCCTGCGTCGGGATCGCCTTACTGAACGGCTGGATCCTCGTCCTGATCCCACCGGTTCTGTGGCTCGTCTACTACACGGCGATCCGGCACGAGGAGGTCTACCTCGAGCGGAAGTTCGGCGAGACCTACCTGAGCTACAAGCGCAGCGTGCGGCGCTGGCTCTAGATCAAACCACGATCGGCCGCAGATATCGCAACTGCGAAGGTGATGGGAAGCGCCACGACGGTCAGGTTCCATGGGTCTGCCGCGACACCGATGGATGAAGCGATGAGGAACGGGAGCCACGCGAGGAGCATGCCGAGCACCATCAAGCCGACATACTTCTTGCCGGCTCCCGTGAGAGCGGACCGGAAAAGATGAGACGCAATGATCCCGAGGGCGACGACCGAAAACAGGTTCGATACGACGGCATGGACCAGCAGGACGAGGTCCGCGCTTCCTCCTATAAGGGCGCCTACAGCCAACAGCGTTGCCAGGACGAGTGGGGCGTAGAGCAACCCGATAACGAACCGCTTACGCGCCAGGGTCGACTCGCGGGGGAACCACAACGCGAACTGCAGTAAAAGCGTCGCGCCCAAGATGCTGCTCACCAGAATGTAGAACAGGATCAGCGCGGTGCGTAGCGAACCGCCGTCCAACTCCAGGGGTCCGCCCCAGTGGAGCCCCGAACAAAGGCAGAAGCCGGCAAACAGCAGGCCGGCGGTCCCGGGGATCTTCGAGAACACCCACCACCCACAGACGAGAAACGCCAGTCCCAGAGTCGCGAGCAGCGACTGCATCAGAAGCGCCCCGGAACTGACGCCCTCCTGCGTGAAGACCAGCAGCCAGGCGACCACTCTCCAGACGATCACGCCGGCGCTCGCAATCAGGACCGTGCTTCGCATGTTCTGCCCCCTCACCCTCTGCCTACGTCGTGCAGCGTTCTGAGGTTGCAACACGGGCCTATTTGCCCACATAGGGGGAATCTCTTACGGACCCGAGAAACCCAACGGCGTACGATCGTTCCCATGATAGACGATCCTGCGCGCAACCCGGGGCTGCTGAAACTCGACCTCTATTGCAAGGGCATGCAGATCGACGAGTCGTGTTTCATCGCAGACGACGGCGGGCGTCCGATCCTTCGTACCCGCGCCGGCCTGGGGTCGGGCCTGGAGCTGATCCTCCCCGATGGTCTCTGGACCAACGTTCCCGTCACCGAGTCCTTCACCGAGAAATCTCCGTACACACTGAAGAAGAACCGCGGCCAGTACGAGATCCATCGGGATGGCGCGTTCGTCGCCGGCGTCGAGCTCTCGCCGCAACCCGAGTGGTACGAGTGGAAGACCACCAATGGCCGCCTGATGCGTCGCATCGGTACGCTGCAGGGAACCTACCTGGGGGTCTATCCGGCGCGTGTCTGTGAGTACTGGCTCTCGTACCCCGGTCACCTCGATACGGACAACTGCAAGTTCTGTTCGGTCGGGTTGAATCTCGGCAAGGACGACGGCGACGAGAAGCAGGTGGAGGAGGTCGTCGAGGTGGCCATCGCGGCCTGGCGCGAGAGTGGCGTGACCTACGTGGACTTCAACACCGGTCACTACGATGGCCATACGTTCCTCGACATCCTCGAGCCGTACATCCGTCGGGTCAAGGAAGAGACCGGCGTCCTGATCGGTGTGCAGACGCCTCCGCATCCCGATCTGTCGCGATACGATCGACTGAAGGAGCTGGGTGTCAATCGGGTCTCGTTCTGCTTCGAGATCTTCGATCAACAACGCTTCGAGGAGATCTGCCCCGGTAAGCACCGCGAGTACGGCCTGGATACCTACCTGAAGGCCGTGGATTACTGCGCGCAGCTGGGCATGGGACAGTCGTTGCTGGATCAGCCGTGGGTCTCGAACGGAGAGATCATCGCCGGCCTCGAGAGCCCCGAGAGTTCGATCAAGGCCATCGACTGGATCACGGACCACGGCGCGATTCCAACGGTCTGTGTCTTTCGACCGCTGCTTGGGACCGATCTGGCCGAGACGGCGCCTCCATCGACCGAGGATATGGTCCCGGTGTTCCGACGCCTCTACGAAGCCTGCATGGAGAACGATCTCCCGATCGGACTGGCACCCAACATCAACGTCAGCCTCGTGATGCTTCCCGAGGAAGGACGGTACCTGTTGGATAACCCCGACCAGTATCGAGGCAAGGAGTTCAAACTTGCCGTCAAGAAGAAGCTGTTCCGGGCCAAGTTCATGACGGAACAGAACCTGTTGCTCCGGAAACGGAAGGCGTCGCAGGCCGCAAGTACTCCCTCCTAGAGACTGAGGGCCATCCGCACCAGATGCGGCAGGGATGCGGCTTCCATCTTCTTCATCACGCGTGAGCGGTGGATCTCGACCGTTCGTTCGCTGACATCCAGGTCGAATGCGATCACCTTGTTGGCACTGCCCTCGACGACGAGCGCCATCACCTCGCGCTCGCGGTTGGTCAGCGTGGCGTAGCGTTCCACGATCTTTTCCCGTTCGCCAAGCGACTGTCTGGAGTCGCGATCCTGCCCCACAACTCGCTGGATGGTCTCCAACAGCTCATCGTCGTTGAACGGCTTCTGAAGAAAATCGATGGCACCGGCGCGCATCGCGTGGACGGCGGAGTCCACGGTGCCGTGCCCGGTAATGAAGATCACGGGAAGCAACGACTGTTTCTGATGGAGCGCATCCTGAAGCTCGAGGCCGCTCATGCCGGGCATCCGCAGGTCGACCACGACACAACCGGGGTTGCTGTCGTCGAACTGATCGAGAAACGACTTGCCGTCGGGAAACGTGCGGGCGTTCAACCCGACCGTCTTCAACAGAAGCTGCAGGCTGTCGCAGACCGCCTCGTCATCGTCAACGATCCAGACTATTGGCTCTTCCGTCATCGGCCTCCCCGGTTCATAGAATCGGTAGTTCCACGAAGAATGTGACGCCCCGATCGGCGTTGCGGGTGAACCCTAGCGTCCCGCCCTGGGACTCCACGATCGAGTGCGAAATTGCCAGCCCCATCCCCGTGCCGTTACGTTTGCTGCTGAAGAACGGCTCGAACAGACGACTCTCCGTCACCGGATCGATTCCTGCGCCGTTATCGATGACATGCAACGCGATCGTCGATCCGTCCACACTTAAACTCCGGATCACGATCTTTTCCGGCCCCACGAGCGTGCAGGCTTCCACGGCGTTGTTGACCAGATTCAGGATAACCTGCTGCAACTGAACGCGATCGAAGAGGACTTCCGGAAGATCCTCGCACAGGTCGGTCTCGACCGTCACCCTGCGGCCGTGGGCCGACAGTTCCGCGAAGGACAAGACCTCCTGGATCACCTCGTTGAGCGATGTCGGCCCCGGCTCCGACGGGTGCCGGGAGACGAAATCGCGCATCCGACCCACGATCTCGCCGGCTCGCTGAGATTGCAGACGCACCTTCTCGACGGTGCTGCGTAAGTCCTCGGACCCCAGCTGCTCCACCTCGAGCATGTGAAGGAGCGCCCGGGTGTAGTTGGCGATGGCACTCAGCGGCTGATTCACCTCGTGGGCGATCCCGCTGGCCATCTCTCCCGCCAGGCTGATTCGGTCCATGCGCTCCAGACGTTCGCGATGCATCTTCGCTTCGGCGGTCGTGGCCCGGACGATCTGATCGCTCTCGGCGAGCTGCTCCTCGGCCCGTCGCTGGTCCGTCATGTCATGCAACAGGGCGACGAAACCGACGTTGCCCTCGAACCGATATTCTCCGACCGAGAGATGGATCGGGAATGTCGTCCCATCCTTCTTCATGGCCACCACGTCTCGACCGATTCCGATGATCTTGCCCTTACCGGAACTGAGGTACCGCTTCAGGTAGTCGTCGTGGTGGTCGGCGTCCGGAGACGGCATCAGACAGCGGACGTTGCGGCCGTCCAGTTCGCCCTCGTCGTAACCGAACATATTCAGGCACGCAGGATTGATGGACTGGATTCGTCCATTGGAGTCGATCGTCACCACGCCCCGGAGAGCGGCGTGGAAGACGGCCGCCCAGCGGGCCGCATCCTCTTGCTCCGATCTGGATCGATCTTCGGGCACCGGACTCTCCACGGTCTTCAGCGTCGAAGTATAGGTCGATCGTAAGGGAAATCCGAATTCCCGATTGCCTGTCGGGTGCGCTACGCTGTCCGCTGAGCCGTCCAAATCCCGAGGCATCCACAATGCGATTCGCCACGATAGTCCCCTTCCTACTCCTCTGCTGTGTGGCTTCGTTCCTACCGGCCTATGCCCAGGACGTCGATTGTGGCGATTGCCATGATGCGATCCCGTCTCCGATCCATGGTGACGTGCCCTGCGCCGCCTGCCACGAGGGGATCGAAGATTACCCACACCCGGAGGGAACCCTCGCCGGATTGCAGGGTGACGAGGGCTGCGCCAACTGTCACGAGATGCCGGCCTATCTCGAGGGCTCGGTCCATGAGGGCCTGAGTTGTGACACCTGTCACGAGTCGGCGCACGAAATGACAGCGGCCAGCGGTGCGGTCTGTGCCGACTGCCACGACGCGGAACAGGGTCTCGTGGCAGAGAGTATCCACGGCGAGTTGGTCCAGTGCCAGGAGTGCCACGGCGACCCGCATACCATTATTCCGTTGGACGAGAGTGACTCGCCGGTCTCGAAGCTCCGACAACTCCAGTCCTGTGGCAGTTGCCATTTCGGACCGGTCCTCGACGAATACATGGGGAGTGTCCATGCACGGGCACTGCTGGTGAAAGGACTGGTCAGTGCACCGTCCTGTAGCGACTGCCACGGTGCCCATGACATCTGGCCCCGTTCGGATGAT